>JAGQPK010000459.1 GCA_020426755.1 Planctomycetales bacterium | reverse complement strand
CGCTGCGCTCGCGCAAAAAGTTCGCAGTGATCGAACGGCTGGGACGCTTCTTGCCTACGAAATCCCTTTCGCTGAAGTTTTCGCGACCTTCTTTTGCACTGTTTGCTTCACGCTACAAGCGGTTCTATGGTTGGTTGCATTTCTCGTCGAGCTTTGTTTTTCGGAGCTTGGCGAAGGCGGGATTCCGACCATCGATAGCGCCACTTGCCGCGATTTTCGGGACGAACAGTCATCACGTATGCAACTTCGGAGTGCTCCTCACATGTTAAAGGTATCGGATCGGCGTCGGCTCTCTCAAATCGTGCAGCAAGCGCTGGCGGATCGGCCCGAAGTTCGCCCATTTCCGGCCGCGGTGGCTCAATTGTTGGCGGCGTGTCAGGACCCGAATGCGACCGCGTCGACATTTGAGAAGATCATCGAGCGTGATCCTGCTCTTTCTGTGCGACTCCTTCGCATGGCAAATAGCCCGCTTTACGGTTTAACGAACGAAGTCAAAGGCATCGCGCATGCCGCGGCGATCCTGGGGATTCGCCAATTGAAGCATCTCGCGCTGTCCGTCGCTGGTGCGGGCATGTTCAATCAAGGCAGTACGGCAGCTCAGCACCGCGAACAACTTTGGGCGCATTCGCTGGGATGTGCGACCGTTGCACGGATTCTGGCCAAGAAGACGCCCGGCGTGGATGCGGACGACGCATTTCTGGCGGGAATTTTTCACGACGTAGGCAAGCTGTTTCTGTTCGACGTGGTACCCGAGGACTACGTCGAATTGTCCTCGACCTATCGGGGGAAGGAATTGATCGAGCAGGAACAGTTCGTGTTCGGCGTCAGCCACGAAGAAATCGGTCTGAAAAGCGCTCATTCCTGGTCACTGGCCGAGAATCTCAAAGGAGCGATTGGTTACCACCATCGTCCACAAGAATCGCCCGTCCACGTGGAATTCGTCACCGTCATCGAGGCAGCGAACAACCTCGCTCGCTACTGGGGAATCGGCTCAGAGGGGCAGGAAGATCCTGACGCTGCGGCCAGGGCACTCGATCACCTCGAGTTGTCCGAAGACGAAGTCATTCAACTCGCTGAGCAGGCTGTCACGAACTACAACGATGCCATGCAGGTCATGTCGGCGTAGCGGAGCTTTCCAATCAAAAAAAGCCGCGGCACCACTGCCGCGGCTTTTTTTATTTCATTCTTCGCGTCTGTTCGTTAGACGCAACGCCGACGCAGTGCACCCCAGCACAGCAATATCATGCCGACCAACGTGATGCTCGCGGGCTCGGGCACGGCCGCCACGGCGGCACGCGGACCGTTTTCAAAACCGCCATTCTGGAATGCGGTCACGAAGTCGCTGCTGTCGAACTCGGTGTCACCATTCCAGTCGCCAGTTTCCCAATTCGAGTTGCCGGCCACACCATCCTCATACTGTCCGGCCTGGAAGACGAAGACGAAGTCGCTCGAATCAAATTGCCCATCTAAGTTTGAATCGCCCATGTACGTCTTTTTCAGGTCGTTGACCCAAACATCACGGTCCGTTTGGTTAACCGCGTTGTCTCCATTCAGGTCGTATTCGGATGGATTGTTGCCGGCGCGGACGGCCGCGGACAACAGGTTGATGTCGTTCGCATCGAGTACGCCATTGCCGTCGAAGTCACCAGTCGCGCCGGTGCCGACGACGTTCAGGATAATTGAATCCGCTGTGTAACTCACTTCCCATGAGAGACCGGCTGGCAGCGACGCTCCGCTGAAATCGGTGTCGGCAAAAGGGCCGACCAATTCGCCAAAGTTCTCGGGGAACGCATGCTGCATCGGTTCATACCCAGCGGCTTCAACTGCCGCGTCGATGTCACCCAGCATGCCATCAATGTCCAAGCCGACCTGCACTAGCACCCAGCTGTCATTTGCTTTCGGCGTGTAGCCATTCAGTTCGACTTTCAAGGTACCGTTTCCGACATCAGCGCCACCCGCGGCGTAAATCGTCGTTTGCGACGGTCCCGTAATTTCTTCGATCAGCGTCGCTGATTGCACGGCTTGATTTGGATCCATAAGCAGAGATCCCGTCGCGACGATTTTCGCTGCATCGCCTTTAATTCTCAGGCTGTTAACGCCGCCAGCGCCGGGCGTCGTATCCATTCCGCGTCCAATTAGAATGCTGCTTGTCGCATTGCCGGTGACCGCCAGAATGCCGTCGGTGATGGACACGGCGCCGTCGCCACGACGATTGCCGATGGCGATGCTATCTGCGGTTTGCACGAAGCCGCCATCGATGTTCATGGTGCCAGTGCGTGGACCGCCGGTGCCGGCTTGATCGTCCCTGCCGCCGTCACCGATTTCGATGTCGCCAAAGTCTTGGTCAAAGAGGCCGCCGGTTTGATTCCAAACGCCCGTGCCGAACTTGCCGATCACCGTATACCCTGCGTGCAGGAAACCTCCGCTGAAGTTCAGTGTACCCGTGCCTTCGCGACCCAGTTGGAAGTCGTCGCCGGATGCCACGACTGTGTCACTACCGCTGATGTTTAGGACGCCAACGCCACCCGGAAGGAGGCCGACGTGAATGCTATCGCCACCAATGATGAATTCACCGCCAGTGATACTGCCGTTGGCGCTGCCGCCATCGCCAAAAATGGCGCCGTTGGCATTGAACTGACCGCTCGATTGTTCGAAATTTCCGGAGCTGCCGCTCTGGCCAAGCTTCAGTAGTTGCATCTCGACAAAGTCATCTGCAAACTGCGCCGTGCCACCGTTGTTGATCAGCGCGGTTTCGCCGAAATCGGGTACTGAACCGGTGCTCCAGTTGCCACCGTCGACGAATGAACCTGTGTCGCCGGTCCAAATAACATTTTGTGCTTGTGAGATGTTGCCTTGCGTGGTCAACATTGCGGCTGCAATGAGCCACGAGACGCCGAATGAGCGACGCATCTGAGTGCCCTTCCTGTAGTGGTGAGTCAAAGTAGGTGGGTGCGTGAAACTAACCGCTGGCTGGGCCATCGTCGCCTTGCTATCAGAGCGTGATGTATATTCGGTGGCCGCTGCGGAAGTGAGTCAGCTGCCTCAGAGTTTAACGTTTAGCGCCGATAAGCCGCAAGCAACGTACATCAACTCTTCATCAAAGCGATGCGCTCGCGCACGATCTCTTCCATGCGATCAACCACTTGCGCTGGTGTTAATTCGTCCGAAACGACAACGCACGCATCTTCCGCTTGTCGCAGTCCCCCAACAGGGCGTTCAGCATCCTGTTGATCTCGCTCAGATTGTTGAGCAAGAATGTCGTCGTAAGTCAGCGGTGTACCGCGTGAGCGAAGTTCTTCGTAGCGTCGTCGCGCTCGCTCTTCTGGGGAGGCGGTAAGAAAGATTTTGCACTCCGCTTGTGGAAACACCGCCGTCCCTTGGTCTCTGCCTTCCGTAACGATGCAGCCACCTTCCGCAATGTTTCGCTGCAGCGCCGAAAGCTGTGCCCGCACCTGCAGGTTGTCGGCGATGTGTTTGATATTGCGCGTGACTTCTGGCGTGCGGATAAGATCCGAGATGTTGGTGTCATCCAGCCAAATCTCGTCGTCGGTCAATCTTAGTTTAAGTGACCGTACAAGCTCTGCCAGGGCGTAGGAATCATCCAAGGGAACTTGGCGTTGCAGGGCAGCGAGCGTAACTGCGCGGTACATCGCGCCTGTGTCGAGAAAGCGAAAGTTGAGTCGCCGTGCCAACGCTCGCGCGACGCTCGATTTGCCTGCACCGGCCGGTCCGTCAATCGCAACGATCACTAGTGACAATCTCCTGGCAGTGTGCTTTAGCGTGCGGCGAATCGGGCTTCAAGTTCCACAAACTCGAATGGGCAGACTCGTATGGCAATCGTATCGCGTTCAACGGAGCAGGGTTCGATGGTTTGCCCGCGTCCGTCGATTTTTCGCGCGGATTCGAAACTGCGAAAGCCCCGCAATTTGATCGTGCCGCTGCGACCTTCCTGTTCCACGACTTTGGCGCGGACCCCGACAAGTTTGCCATCTTCATGCAGTGGTTGCCAGTCACATGCCAGCACGTGTCGAGCGTCGATGTGGAACAACCATGCGGATCGGGCTTGCGAAACGGGGAAGGAAATTGGAGCCGCGATTTCTGGTGAAAGAAACGCAGTTGCCTCCCGTGACGCCTGTTTCAGGTCCAGCGAAATTCCCAAGCGGAACTTGCGACACGTCTCGCCGTGCACCAAGAGCAGCGTATCGAGCATGCGCGTGCCGGCGCGGCGATGATAGCGAAGTCCGCCTGTTAATAGGGCACAGCGCTGCTGACCGTCATCAATCTCTAGATAGCGGTGGGCTTCAATCTGACGTGTCTTCGCAGTGTGGCGAATGTCGTTGAGTTCATACGTGATGTCCGCCGCTTCGCTAGGCCACGCGAGTCGACTACCGAAGTACGATTCCCAAGCATCACGATGCAGGGCGACTTGCGGTTCAATTTCGATCTCGATTTCGACCGTGCGACTACCGCGACGCAGGCGCATCGTTTGTGAAAACTCTGCCAGCGTGGCGCCATCATCATTGAGCAACTTGCCTTGCGAGCGAATGATGCCAGTTAGGGTGTCACTGCTGAGCACCTCGATCTTGTCGGCTTGCATCTTCGAGTCGATGGGCACGCCGCCAGGACCGACTGGGCGATAGCCGCTGCTCGGTTGCCGGAATACGAGTTGTTGCGAGAGACGGTTGTAGCGTGCCGAGTATTCGCGAAATGAGAGGATGCCGCCGGTTTGCGGGTCGATTCTCGCTTCCAGGAACTCGTTTCTTAATAGCTTGTCTTCTGCCAGGGGCGGCAGATTCTTCGCTGTGCCGCCTTTCGTGGGCGAGCCCTTGTGACGAATGATTGACACTCCACAACTGGGCGTGTCGACTGCCGCTGTGGCTTGACTGCCGGCATCGTCAGTCGCGTAAACGGGCGGTTCCGGCACCACCTGCGTGCCGGCG
>JAGQPK010000458.1 GCA_020426755.1 Planctomycetales bacterium | reverse complement strand
CGCCGTCTGCGCGGACACCAAACCAGATTGGCTGCCCCGGTCGCATGTGCACTTTGTGAAAGATGCACTCAACGCCCAACTGCTTGAGGATCCCCGGCACTAAATCCTTGTCGCCCATCGAGACTCCACCCGATACGAGCAACACGTCGGCCTGCAATCCCTGTTGAATTCGCTGACGCATCGAGGATTCATCATCGGCAACGGGCCCGAGATTCCATGCTTCAGCCCCCATCCGGCGAACAAGCATCTCCTGCAGGATGCCGTTGCTATTGCGGATCTGACCGGGGCCGAGCGGATCACCGGGCGCGACCAATTCATCCCCTGTCTGCACCAACGCCACACGCGGCGGCACAATCACCGGCACCTGCGCATATCCCAGCTCGGCCAATAATCCGAGTTCGACGGGACGTAACCGCTTACCCTGTGCCAACACCATGTCACCCTGCCGCACGATCGTGCCACGTGGCAAGATATGTTGCCACGGTCGTTTGGGAGGAGCGTCGATCCGCACGCGTTCGCGATTCGCTCCGCTGCACTCGGTCGTTTCGACCATCACAACGGCATCCGCGCCGCTGGGCACCGGCGCTCCGGTCATGATCCGAATCGCTGTTCCCGGTGCGATTGCTTGCGAAGCAACCTGCCCAGCGAAGACTTCTTCGATCACAGCCAACTCAACCCCGGCGGCGGTGACGTCTGCCGCGCGCAAGGCGTAGCCGTCCACCATCGCCTTGTCGTACGGTGGCGAATCCATCTCACTGTATATCGACTCGGCCAGAAAACAATCGAGCGTTTCGGCAAGGCGACGCTCACGAATTGCGACAGCCGGTACGTTCTCGCGCACTCGAGCGCGCGCGGTCGCCAACTCAATCATTTAGGCCACCGCAACTGAATGAAGCGACGCAGCAACTCGGTGCCGTGCTCCGTCAGAAAGCTCTCGGGATGAAACTGCAAGCCGATCAGCGGATAGTCGCGATGTTCGATCGCCATGATTTCACGATCGCCATCTGGAGCATTGGCCCACGCCGTAATCTTGAACTCGGGACTGATCGTATCCGGCTGGATCACCAGACTGTGATACCGCGTCGCAGTGATGGGGTTGGGGAGGCCGCTGAAGAGGCCTTCGTTCGTGTGATAAATCTGGTCCGTCTTGCCATGCATGAGTTGCTTAGCGCGGACAATCGTGCCGCCCGTCGCCTGGCCGATCGATTGGTGCCCTAGGCACACACCCAGCAATGGCAGCTTGCCGGCGAACCGCTGCACACAAGGTACGCTGATGCCAGCTTCGTTGGGCGTGCAGGGGCCCGGCGAAATGATCAGATGACTGGGTGCCATCCGCTCGATCTCGTCAACGGTCAACTGATCGTTACGCACCACGCGCAGGTCCAACTGGGGATCAATCTCCCCCAATCGCTGGACTAAGTTGTAGGTAAATGAATCGTAGTTATCGAGCAACAGGATCATGGCGTACCGCACCAGTCAATGGTCTTCACCGAAGAGCCCTCCAGCATAGCAAATCCGGCTCCTGCCGAGGACACCGTTTGGCAAGCTGGCGCGGTCGTTCTGCCGGCGACACATCGGCTGGGTGGCCGCGTAAATGAAATAGGCGGCGTTCTGTCCGCTCGTCAGCCGATGAATGGCAAGTTGGCGAATTCTAACCGAGCGATGAACATTATGCGGACCATTCAAATCCTTGTCGGCCTGCTGCTAGCCGGCCTGTCGATCCCCGGCTTTGCGGCCGAGTCGCCGCAGAACGCTGGGATGTCGCCGAAAAACTGGTCGGCACTACTACCCACAGGAGCATATTCGGCGGATCAACTACCAGACAACTTGCAACACCTAGTCACGGCCATCGTGCGCGAGAATTTGCCGGAACAGTTCGAAGATACGCGGCATTGGGGCAAGACCAAGGAACGCTGGAATGGGCTCTCCGTTCGCATGGACGGACTGCAGCTCAAAACACATCGCAAACAGAAGCAAGTCAATCACGGCACGTGGAAACGCTATAAGATTACTCCGCTCGATCCAGCCCACCACCTTCAAGTCTCTCTCGGCGAAATCCACACGGCACCTGATGGTCGCGCTTCGTTCCGCATTGAAATGACCGCCAAAATCAACGCCGTCGCACAGATCGCCCAATGGAACCGCGGCGTCCGGCTCGCTAGCATCACCGTCGATGCGGACGGACACGTGCTAATCTCGGCAGACTGCTTACTAGACGTCCAACTGTCGCCAGGCTTGCCGCCGGACCTGGTGCTAAAACCCGAAGTCGTCACCGCCGACATCCAGCTCAGTGGCCTGCATGTGAACCGTGTTAGTCATCTGGAAGGAGCCCTAGCGCGGGAGCTCAGCGGTACCATGCAAAGCATCATTAACAAAAAGCTGGACGACAAACGGCCCAAGCTGGTCGCCAAACTCAATCGCCAGATCGCGAAGCACGAAGACGATTTGCGGTTTTCGCTCAGCGACTCCATCAAAGCCCGCTGGTCCAAATTCACCGGTGACGAGTAAGAATTCACCGGTGACGAGTAAGAACGTGCCGGTTGAGTTTTGCATTCAAGGTTCTTCGACGATTGGCGCCGCACTGCGACGCTCCTCAGCGGGGCGATCGTCCTGCACGAGACAATCGCTGACCTGGCAGGCCGTACACTTGCGGAGCAAGATCCCAATGCCGTCGCAGTCCAGGACGCTTAGATCGCGCACCGTACAGCGACGACAGCCTTCCAGCATGACCGCGGCCGGTTGCTGCCAAACCGATTTGACTAGCAAGCCGCTTAACTTGCAGTCAGCACAATTTCGTAGCACGATACCCCCACGGTCCCGCGACCAATTGCCGTTGACCACGTAACGCGGATTGCGGTCGAGATCATTCGGTCCGATCACGATGGCCTGACTCGCTTCGATCAACAGGTCGTGCTCAAATCCTTCCCAAAACGTATTGCCAGTGATCGTTGCGCCACGGACGTTTTGCAGGTGGACGTTCACCATCACGTCACTCATCACATTGCCCGTAATCGTGACGTGCCCTTCTTGTGTTGGTGTCGGATCCTGACGTCGTGTGATACCGGCGCCCAAGAAGCGGATGTTGGCGCTGCCCACCGACTTGCTGTTGTGCTGCAACGTGCAGCCCGTGATCGCAACTTCATCCGTGCTGCCATCCGTGCAATCGATCAGCACGTTGGCCGTCGCCGGTTGGCCGGACGCCATGTTACTCTCCAGATCACACGTCCCGATCTGGATATTTCGGACCTCACCGCCACGCACCACAATGCCGCCACCCGCGTTGTAGCTAATGTGACAGCCGACGATGTTCGACTGATGCAAATTGACTCGGTCATAGAAAACTCCGCAGCCGCGATTTTCGTAAAGGTGGCAATTCGACAGAGTGAAATTGCGATTGCGATCCGTCAAGTGAATCGCATGACGACAACGACGTACATGCGTCTCGGTGATCGTCAGTTGCATGGTGCCGGTGGCCTTAATCCCGTCGGCCTGCTCGTGCCCGCCCTCGATCGCGATCCCTCGAATCACCGGCATCCGCTGCCGTTGCCAGACGCGCGGCTCGACCGAATCCGGATCCGCCGTGCCGCCATGTGTGCCAATCAGTTGAATCGCGGGCCCCGCCCCTTCCATGCGGATGATGGCCGTTCCGTCGCCGGTGAGCGAGCTGAACCCGACGCGATCGAGTTCAATGCGGAGCGAGCGTGTGATCCGATAAGTTCCGGCAGAGAACTGGACGCCGCCCTGCCCCGCGTCGATCGCCCGCTGAATCGCTGCGGTATCGTCCGACTGTCCGTCACCAACAGCCCCAAAATCAGCGGGAGTGGGCAAAGCGGCGAAGGATGCCGAGAGAAGTGCCGCGACGATGAAATGCATAGGACGGTGTTCCTCGTAGCTGATGCCAAAACTTGGCGCGCACGTCGGCTAGATGCGCAGTCACTCAACCGTTGCGAACCTGGCCTCAATGCGTCCCCCAAAACACTGCGACGTTTGCCAGCGACGTTTATAAGTCGAGCCGAAACCAATGTGAATGCGGTATTTTCGGAGTGCGATCGCGCAGCCATCGCTTTTCGCGCCGGCAGGACTCGGCGAAAAGGCCGGAATCCGGCCAATCAAGTGTGAACTCGGACCGATGCCGCCTGCCGTTCGGTTGCGTTGGAAAGCGGCAGCTGCGCGGCCGCACTCCAGAATGCACAACTGCCTCACTCATTCACTCAGCATGTCGACCTGTTATGATACGATCGGATAGTCAACGAGCACGAGTGCTCGGGCGACGGGGACAGGCCACGGAGTAATGCGGATGAATTCCACGACACTCGACAATGCATCACTTGAGTTTCCGCCCTACAAATCGTTGAGCAACGATGAATTGTCGGCGCGAATCGAACGGGTGCGGCGTGACCTGGGCAAGCGATTGCTCATCTTGGGACACCATTACCAACAAGACGAAGTGATTGCGCACAGCGATCTGCGAGGCGACAGCTACCAATTGAGCAAGCTGGCAGCGGAAAGCAGCGACTGTCGGGCGATTGTCTTTTGCGGCGTTCACTTCATGGCCGAGACAGCTGACATTCTAGCGAATCGGCCGGAAAAACTTGCCGAGCGTGATGGCGAACGCGTGACCGTCGTGCTCCCAGATATGGCTGCCGGCTGTTCGATGGCAGATATGGCAGCCATTGATCAAGTGGAAGCTGCCTGGGCGGACCTGGGCGAGGTGATTGACACGTCCCGAGTCATCCCTGTCACTTACATCAACTCCGCCGCGAGCCTCAAGGGCTTTTGCGGTCGCCACGGCGGCATTGTGTGCACCAGCAGCAACGCGGCGGCAGTACTAGACTGGGCATTCGAGCGTGGCGATCGCGTGCTGTTCTTTCCTGATCAACACTTGGGCCGCAACACGTCGCTCAAGATGGGCATCACGAACGACCAGATGCCAGTCTGGAATCCGTAC
>JAGQPK010000457.1 GCA_020426755.1 Planctomycetales bacterium | reverse complement strand
GACCTGTTGTTCTTCGAACCGCTGACAACCGAAGACGTGCTGAATATCTGCGACCGCGTGCAACCGGACGGCGTGATCGTGCAATTCGGCGGACAGACGCCGCTGAATCTCGCCCGCGCGCTGGCCACCGCCGGCGTACCGATTATCGGCACGTCAGTCGACACGATTGACGCGGCGGAAGATCGCGAGCAATTCCAACAGATTCTGCACCGCCTGAATTTGAAGCAACCCGCCAACGGGATTGCTCGCACCATGAATCAAGCTCGCGCCGAAGCCGCCAAAGTCGGCTTCCCGGCGCTCGTTCGCCCAAGCTTCGTGCTGGGCGGTCGCGCAATGGAGATTTGCTACGACCAGGCCCAGTTCGAACGATACGTCGCCGAAGCCTTCGTCGTCGCGCAGGGACAACCGGTGTTGATCGACCGCTTTCTGGAAGATGCGATCGAGGTTGACGTTGATGCGATTTCCGACGGCACTAATGTCGTCGTGTCAGGCATCATGGAGCATATCGAAGAGGCCGGCGTGCACTCCGGCGACTCTGCCTGCGCGATCCCTTCCTATAGCTTGCCGCAACCCGTGATCCAAGAGATCCGCGAAGCAACCCATGCGCTCGCTCGCCATCTGAAAGTGATCGGACTGATGAACATTCAGTTTGCCATCAAGAAGGAAGAGGGCAAGTTCAATGTCTATGTACTGGAAGTAAACCCCCGCGCCAGTCGCACGGTCCCATTCGTTGCCAAAGCCACTGGCATGCCGGTCGCGAAGATCGCTGCCAAGGTAATGGCAGGCATGACGCTGACGCAGTTGGGCGTCGATCGGGAACCGCTGCCGGCACATGTCTCGGTTAAAGAAAGCGTGTTTCCATTCCGCAAGTTCGCGGGCGTCGACATTGTGCTTGGCCCAGAAATGCGCAGCACCGGCGAAGTGATGGGCATCAGCGATCGCTTCTCCATCGCCTTCGCCAAAAGCCAATTAGCAGCCGGCACCGTACTGCCGACGTCGGGATCGATCTTCATCAGCGTAACCGAACGTCACAAACATCAAATTGTCGATTTGGCCCGACGCCTGCATAACATGGGCTTCAAACTCATCTCGACCTCCGGCACAGCGCGACGACTCGAAGATGCACAGATTCCCGTGGAGCGAGTCAAGAAGCTCGCGGAAGGACATCCGAATCTGCTCGATCATCTCGTAGACGGCGAAGTCACTCTGATACTCAACACGCCAAGTGGCAAGGGCGCGCGAACCGACGAAGGTCGCATCCGCGCCGCCGCCGTGCAACAAGGCATCCCCAGCATCACAACGATTCAAGCAGCCGAGGCCGCCGTCAAAGCGATGGAAGCGTTGCGGGAAGGCGACATGAATGTCCAGTCGCTGCAAGATCGTTTCGCCGAAGTCGCGCGAGCGACAAATAGCTCCGCGACAAAGTGAGCTGTGATTGAACGTTAACTCGCCGTGAAGTCACGAACTGGGATTGAATTTTGAATATCGAATAATGAATGTTGAATTTTGAAGTGTGGACTTCGAGATTTTTTGAGATTTGTCATTAGTTAGCAATATTCGTCATCTGCCATTTTGGAATTGCGAAGAGTGGCAACGACCCGATGGCAACTTCATTCGTGGCCTTCGTCGTGAACTCATGTGCTTCGACCGCGAGCCGCTTGAATGAATTCGCCAATCCGCTCCATCGCCTCCCGCGCCTCGGGCAAGCTTGGAACAAAGATGTGCCAGACGTGCGGCAGTCCGGGCCACAACTGCAAGGTGACGTCGCTGCCGACTTGCCGGGCTCGACTAGCGTAGCGCAGCGAATCGTCCAGCAGCATTTCGCACTGACTTGCCTGTAATAACGTGGGCGGCAAGTTGCGCAGATCTCCCAGCAATGGTGACACAATCGGGTCATTGGGGCGACGCCGTAGAACCAGCCACGACGAAATCAGGTAGACCGGTTTCGGGATACTAACCAGCGCCGCCAGTACGCTACCGAGCAACAGATCAGTGGCGCGATTGCTACGAATGCTGGGATTCAAAAGCGTCGAGTCGGTGCTCGGGCAAATGCCAATTATCGCATCAGCCGGTCGCAGTTGCTGATCGCGGCACCAGGCCGCCAGCATGAGCGTCAAGTTGCCGCCGGCCGAATCCCCGGCGATGAAGATCCGCGACGCCTCCACCGCGCCCTCCGGACCGTTTTCCAGCAGCCAACGATATGACAACTGAGCGTCACTGATCCCAGAAAGACGTTTGTGTTCTGGCATCAAACGATAATCAACAACCAGCACGGCGCAACCACTGACTCGCGCCAGAGTCGCGGTGATCGGTCGATGGCTCAAATGGCTGCCGGCGACAAAGGCACCTCCATGCAGATAGAGCAGCCGTTCATCCGGGTCTGAGTTCTCGGCCAGCACCCATTCGCCACGCAGATGGCCGACGGCAAACTCACGATACTCGATGCCCTGTTGCTCATAGTCGATATCACGACCGCGAAAGCCGGTATCCATGGCGATCCGGGCCTGTTGAATTCGTTGCACGGGCTGAAGTCGTCGCAAGTTCTCTTGCGATTCGACGATCAACCGATTGCACTCCGCAACCTCTGGGCTCGGCTCACGACGCATGATTTCGTCGTGCTGTACTTCATCGGCTTCGAGAGCAGGCGCGCGGAGGTACAGGTACAACACGCCGACGATCAGCAATCCGACGGCCAAAACCGCACTGATTGCGAGAAGCAACACTTGAACGGCAGCCATGCCGACTTCCCCTGATCACGAATCACTAGTCGTCGTCTCGGAGACGGGTGCTTTACTGCCGCTTCTGGCGGCCTCCGTTGCCGTCTCTTCGACTTCAACGCCCGGCACATTGACGTTTTGACCGAGCTGCTTCGCCCATTCTAGCGTAGCGCTGAACTTTGGCGATGCGGCAGCATCTTCGTCGGCATATTGCAGCAAGCCCCAACTGCCCCATTTATTCCACACACTGACGCTCGAAAAATGACACAGCAGATCGCCGCCCACCTCTTGCCAAGCCTGGTAGTACTGCTGGTAAATGGGTTTCATGCGTGGATGAGCATTGGCAGAGTGTAGTAACCGAGTGAGTTGCTCGTTGTTTTCAGCGCCTGCATAGCCGACAAAATGCTGTCCTGCTTCGTAGGAGACCAGCTTCAGCTTGAACCGGTTCGCGATGCGTTTATTCGCCTGCATCCAGGCCTTGGCATCAGGCAGAGAATGACGTTCCACATAATCAAGCAATTCCTCGACGGACCAGGCAGCGACCTTGGCGGCATCCAAGTCTTTTCCTTCTAGCGGTATATTGAGCGGAATGTATGGTGCGATGGCCAGCACATCCGCGTGTTCCCAAGCGTGATTCCAACCGCAGATCTGATCGGCAACATGGGCGCTCGCCGCCTGTGACGCCAGAACCCGCACAAGTCTGTCGGTGCCGCCGAATTCACTTTCGAAGATTTTGAAGATCTCGACAGACCGTTGCGAATAGTAATGCCACGCTGCTTCCCACTGACGGGCTCCCAGGCCAAGATCTAGCCCATGTTTGCCGGCGTAATGGTGTTGCTTAAATTGTGAGTTCCAAACTTCGTTCGAGTATTCGATGTACGCTCGGCGCTCCGGCGCGAGGTGTGTTTTCACAGCGCGAGCGAACTCACGAACGTATTCGTCATCCGCTTGATGCGGAATACAAAACCAAGCGTCGGCCTGCAAGCGATTCGCCAAATCGCACAACATTTCCACCGGCAGGCCGCGTACCGTCCATGTTGCATCATCAACGCGCGGTCGATCGCTCCAGTGCACTTGTTCCGAGTTGTTTGTTTCCTGAAAATCCATAAAACGAAGACAAGTGACACCTTGCCAGCGCGCCAGAAAACTCGGGTTCCACGGATTATCAGTCGCGGCTTCTGGTGTGACACCTGGCATTAGCACGCGAATATTTCGAATTGGGTCGTCAGGATCCGTCGCCATCACGCGCAGAAAGAAGCCGTCACCTCGCGGCAATTCGACGGCTGCGCGGCCAGGCACGCGACCAATCTCGCGCCCCCCGTGAATTCGCACGTCGCCGCGGCCTTCCCATGTCACCGTCCAACGTCCGGCGGGATAATGACCACCTGGAATGGTGCACAGCGGAGTTTCGGCATAACAGCCAGGAGCAAGCCGCTTGACATAACCTCGCTCATCCAGCTCCAGTGCCGGGCCTTGTCCCCACGGCTTGCCCTGCTGCTGACTGACCCAGGCTCGCGATAAACGAAACACGTCGACCAACGGCAGTTCCGTATTCCAATCGGCGGGCCCGGCCAAGTTGATGCCCAGCGACGGGGTACCGGGAATCTCTTCGGCCTGCCCCTGAACCAGATTACAGCCCAAGAACAGCAAGCATAGGGCCGCGGGAGTCAGTAATCGATTCACGCGACGCGTCACGGGAGGAGCAGGGGAGGGCGATGCGGTGTTTGCAGAGGGGTTCGCTGAGGTATTCATAGTTCCTGGCGGACTTTTTCCCAAGGTTTCGGAACGTGCCAATCGGTCAAGCATATCTCGCCGGACGCGGCCGCGGCTGATTCGTTTATAATAGGCAGCATTCTTCGAATCATGCTAACCCCCGTGAACTCTTTCATGAAACGAAATCCGCGCGGACGCTCAAAACCTCACCCCGACACACGCGATGCCGATGAAGGGCCGCTGAAGCTCCGTATCGTGGGCGGCTCCATGCGTGGCCGTCCACTGCGGTATTCGGGCGATCGTCGCGTACGCCCCATGAAGGATCGTACGCGCGAGGCGGTTTTCAATTTGCTGGGACCGCGCGTGCGCGGAATGTATGCGTGGGATCTGTTCGCCGGCACAGGTGCGATGGGATTCGAAGCAATTAGTCGCGGCGCGATCGGCGCCACGCTGATCGAACGACACATCCCGACCTCGAAGTTGGTGCGTGAAAACGCCGAGACGTTGGAGATTAGACCGATCGTCGAAATCGTA
>JAGQPK010000456.1 GCA_020426755.1 Planctomycetales bacterium | reverse complement strand
TCGCCGCCGGAAAATACGAAACGGAACTTCCTGCCGGTTGGTCCGCAGGCGATTGGAATTGCGACGGTCAGTTCAATTCGAGCGACTTCATCACCGCGTTCCTGTTGGGATGGTACGAGAACTCAGCTCGAGCCATTGCCACATTCTCTCCGCTCGCAGGAGAGCGATCCATTGAACACGACTCTAATGGGCACGTTGCGTGGAACATGCAACAGGCGACCATCGCGATGGCAATCGACAAGTCGGTCAACGTCTTTGCGGCCGACTCACAAATCAATCGCCCCGTGTCGATCGAACCGGCTGTCGCACCCGCTATTCGTGCCGTCGAGCTATCGATGGTAGGCGATGCAATTGAATCTCTCTTCGCCGACCATCCCGACCCGACGGCCGACGAAGCAACTTCATCTGAGGAACATCTTGATCGTTTGTTTGCGGACTTCGCCAAGATTGATTTGAACTCGTTGTAAGACGTCATTGCGGGAGAACTCAATGAACTACAAAACAGCGATGCGACTTGAGGACGCGATCGATGGCAATTCGTCATGGACTACCGGAGACTGTACACTGGTGTGAGTTTCCCTCGGCGGTCAGAGAATCGTCGTCGCAACCCTATAGCGGAACCGTGGTATGACGTTTCACCTTCGAGAAGCGTGTGAGGCGGACATTGCCAAGCTGGCACATCTACACGTACAAACCTTCAACGAGACACATTGCGGCGGCCAACCGGGCGGACCATCATACGAGTTAAGAGCATCGCAGTGGAGCGAGGCATTCAAGCGACAGGATAGTGATTCGTTTTGCTACGTGATCGAAGACCACCTTGGTGAATTGGTCGGCTTCGCGAGCGGCAGACCTCACGACGGCAGCGTGCCCGGATACGCCGGCGAACTCAACAAGATCTATCTACTGAAACGTATCCAACGTCAGGGGCTCGGTCGACAGCTGCTCTGCGCAGTAGCACGCCGCTTTAGCGAACGCGGGATAAACTCGATGCTGTTGTTCGGTGAGGCAACGAACCCGTCGAACGGCTTCTACGAGGCGTTCGGAGCAGAAAGGCTCTACAGTGACCACGGCGAATTTCACGGTGGCTACGGCTGGCGAGATCTGTCGGCACTTCTCGCGCAATCCCGTATCTAGCGAGCCAAATGGCGTTGGCATCACGACGGCATTCTTCACCCAGCGGGTGTAACCACAAATGACATTCTACGCCCTAGAGCTCTGTCAAACCTAGAAAATGGGATGCGACCTATTTCGCCGAAACGCGTTAGCGTCGGTTTGCAGCGGAAGAAATCGCGGCTAACACCTTTCGGCGAACCCCATTATTGAGCTTTGACAGTGCCCTAGAGCCAACCCGCTACGTACCCGGAGTGACGCTCGCTTTGAACTCGTCGATTGCTTGCTGCATGGAATGTGCCACGTCAGGATGTTGATCGACAACGTTGGTCGTCTCCTGAGGATCGTCTTTGAGGTTGAAGAGCTGAACGTCTGCTTCCTTGATAATCATCTTCCAATCCTCGCGGCGCATGGCAGTTCCAAGCTTGGGTTCGTAACCAAAGAAGATGTCTCTCCTAGCAACGCCTGTTCCTTCAAGGAGGTGATTCTTGAAGCTCACGCCGTCAAGGTTGGGCGGGTTATCTTCGGCAAATCCGGCAATGTCCGTCAATGTTGGAAACAAGTCGAATCCGACGATCAGCTCGTCTGATTGAACTCCTGCCTTGACCTTACCCGGCCAGCGAGCGATGGCCGGCACGCGATGCCCTCCTTCGTAGTGACTGAACTTGCCGCCGCGAAACATCCGAAACTCTCTGGGGCTCATGCCTACCGCTCCGTTGTCAGAAAAGAACATGACAAGCGTGTTCTTCGACAGGTCGAGTGCATCAAGCGTATCAATGATTCGTCCAACGCCTTGATCTAGGTCTTCCAGCATCCACTTGTACTTAGCGCGATTTTGGTCGTTGATGCGATTGGGGTCCTCGCCCGCGATCCGATTGGCCGGCGTGTCCTCCTCCGTTTGATAGGGGTTGTGAACGGCTGCATGAGAGACATAAAGCAAGAACGGAGTGTCTTGATGTCGCTTGATAAAATCCACACTGCGTTCGGTGATCACGCGTGTCGAGTAGCCGGGAACGTCGCTTCTTTCCAGACCGACGCGCCAATCGCCATGCTTGTGATAGTCGGTCGCTCCGTTGAGAAAGCCAACGAATTCGCCAAAGCCGTGGCGCACTGGACTGTACTCATCTTGATAGCCGCAGTGCCACTTGCCAAATAAACCGGTCGCGTAGCCATTGTCCTTAAACACGCGGGGCAATGTCGTAACCGACGCGGGAATCCCGTGCTCCGGCTCTCGACTGCCGACGATCACATCAACAATGCCCACTCGCTGTTGGTAACGCCCGGTGAGAAACGCGGCTCGTGTTGGACTACAGACAGACGAGTTCGTGTGAAAGTCCGTGAACCGCATTCCCTGCTCCGCCAATTGTTCGATGCGGGGCGTTCTAACCCAGCCGCCATACAACGCGAGGTCGCAACAGCCCAGATCGTCCGCCAGAATGATCACGATGTTGGGCGGCGTGCTGGCGAGCACGACGTTACTTGCGAACAGCCAGACGAACAATGCGAGCAAACAAAGATGGCAACGCGACATCAACAGCGGCCTTTCAAACGAACGTCATTCCACGCCATGATCTTGGTCAACTCAACAATTCCGTGACGACACGTGCTGCCGACGATTCGACTAACTTCAGTTCACGCGGTCCAACGCGGAACTTCAATTGCTGCGAATCGAGACCAAAGAGATGCAGGACGGTGGCGAGCCAATCGTGATGATTGACAATTCCCTCGACCGCGTGGTGTGAGAAATCATCCGTCGCACCGTGGACGTAACCGCGACGAATACCAGCGCCGGCCAACCACGTGCTGAAGCCGTAGGTGTTGTGATCGCGGCCGACTTTGTCGCGTGCGGTGACTCCATCACGGAATTGAATCACGGGCAGACGGCCCATTTCTCCGCCCCAGTGAACGAGCGTCGAGTCTAACAAGCCGCGTTGCTGAAGATCCTTCACCAATGCTGTCGCAGGCCGATCGATTTCCCGACATCGTTCGGGCAACGCGGTTAGAATCGAGCCGTGATGATCCCAAATCTGTCCGTTGCAGAAGATCTGCACGAACCGCACACCACGCTCAACCAAACGTCGCGCGATCAGACAACGCGTTCCATAATCCTTCGTGTGCGGCTGATCGACACCGTACATCTTCAGCGTCGCTGCTGTTTCGCTTGACAAGTCGAAGGCTTCGCGAGCAGCTCGCTGCATCCGCGCAGCCAACCGATAGGTGGCCATCCGCGCCTCCAAGTCACTCTCCCCCGGATGCTGTTCTAGATGCTGCGCATTGAATTCATTCAAGAAGGCCAACTGACGTTCCTGTAGCCGCCCCTGCAAATGACGCGGTGGATCGAGGTTGAAGATGCGCGGCTCCGTCGGCCTCACAACCGTTCCTTGAAAAATTGACGGCAAGCCGCCGTTGCTCCAGTGTTCACCACCCAGCAACGGCAAACCGCGCGGATCAGTGAGCGCCACATAAGTTGGCAACTCCTGCGTTTCACTACCGAGCGCATGCAGCAGCCAACTTCCCAATGTCGGTCGTCCACTTTGTGCGGCACCTGTCATCAATGCATAGTTGGAGGGCACATGATTGTTGACGCCGGTATGCATCGACCGGACCAATGTGATCTCATCGGCGATCTCGCCCAAGTGCGGCACGAGTTCCGACAACTCCATGCCACATTGGCCATGTCGACGAAACTTCCAGGCCGGCCCCATGATCTCGCGACTTGCTTGCGCCGGGTTGTCCCACTTCACATCGCCGGGAAAATCCTGTCCGTTGCGTTTGATCAATTCCGGCTTCGGATCGAACAAGTCAATTTGACTCGGGCCGCCCAGCATGTACATCGAGATCATCGCGCGCGCTTGCGACGGGTGCGGTGGCGTTTTCGGCAGCAAATCAAACGTCGGCGGCTCAAGCTCTGGCCGCGGCGGCTCCGCACTGCTCTCCTGAGCCAACAGCCCATCCTGTTTTAGCAACCAGGCCGCAGCCAAGCCGCTCAGATGAAAGGCCGTCCCCTGCAGAAAATGGCGACGTGAACAGAGCATAACCAACTTCCTCTCAAGACAACGACGATCGTTTTTCGCAGGGATACGAGTCTGTACAACACACCGGCAAGTGACACATTATGGCCGATAAAGAAATCGATTCGATGCCAACAGAGCCTGGCAAAGCGTTGCCCAAGCGCGCCGTTCGATCGCTTGGCCATCTGCCGCTACTAACTTTTTCCATTCAGCATCATCATCCGCAGTTAACGTGACGCGTTGATCGGTTAGCAAAGCAGCGCAAAGTTCACGCTCTGCTTCGGTCGGAGGCACAGCGAACAGGCGCAGGAACAATTCATCAAGTCGGTCAGCGACGTCTGCCTGAGAAGTACACAACCGCTGTGCCAACTGCTCGGCACACTCAACCATGGTCGAGTCATTCAGACACCAGAGAGCTTGCGTGGCATCGTTCGACTGCGCACGTAGCGCACAAGTCGGATTCATCACCGGCTGATCGAAGGTTGCCAGCATTGTCAGCGGCAAGCGCCGCCGCACTTGCACGTAAACACTGGCGCGAGACACCTGGCCGCTCGCAGCGTCAACACCCGATAGTAAACCGTCGCGATACTTCTGCGTGCCGATAACCGCTTTCCCCTCTTTGTCCTCGGTCACCGGCAGGCTAGTGCCACCGAGTTGGTGATCCAATAGCTCGGCGGTGTGTAACAGCGAATCGCGAATTGCCTCCGCCTCAAGTCGCTGAACGTTCATACGTGCCCAGAGATGGTTCTCCGGATCAACTTCTTCGAGCTGAGGCGTGCGTACCGTCGCTTGACGATATGTTCGTGATAGCGCGATCATGCGATGAAGTCGCTTTTGATCCCAACCATGGC
>JAGQPK010000455.1 GCA_020426755.1 Planctomycetales bacterium | reverse complement strand
CGCAGCGAAACTCTTCAGCCTGGCGTCGCTCGGGCGTATCAATGGGGAGATTGCCATATTGACCTTGCGTGAACGTTGGCTGATCTAACAACTCGCTCCACATGGCCTCGCCGTCGTGATTCGCGTCTGCTTCAGTCAACAACTGCTGCATGAGTCCTTGGATGGCGGATGCATGATCGAGCGTCCCAATCGTCGTCTTCACGTCCACCAGCCAAGGTCCGTCATCAGCCAAGACCAGAATCCGATCCGGCGTGATAGGATCGGGCGTTAGCTCCGTGTCGGCAGCCTCCACGCCAGTTGAATCGGAAGTCGCCGTTGCTGAATCCCTCTGATCTGCGGCACCAGTGACATTGGTGTCCGCGGCATTATCCGCAGCCGGCTCTGCCAAGGGTTTGTCACTACCGACATTCACCGCTGGCTCGGCTGACGCTGCGTCGCCCTGCTCTTTATCCAGCGGTGCAGTCGAGCCAACATCTGCTGGCACGCTTAGCAGTTCCTGTTCGGTCGGCGTTTCAGGTCGCTCAAGCGCCGCTGGTGAATCCGACTTCGCCGACAACGCCGTTGGTGGTGGTGCCGTCTGAGTTGTCGTTGGAGAGCGCCCGCAACTCATGCAGGGAGCAAACATGATCAACAACAAGAATCGAAGCAACTTGGCGGTCCCCATGGTTTCTCACGCTATGCCAGAATCTTGTCAATCACAGTACCTTCGGCCAGTCGGATGGGACGACCTTCCGGCGATACGTTTTCGCGATTCGGGTCGATTCCCAACGCCTGACATAAGGTCGCCAACACATCGGCTTCTGAGACTTTGTCTTCTGCAACTTCCATCCCATCGTCGGAAGTGCGACCATAGTATTGACCGCCACGAATTCCCCCGCCGGCGAATACGCACGTCCATGCGTTGGGGAAGTGGTCGCGGCCAGCTTGTGGATTGATGTTCGGCGTTCTACCAAACTCGCCCATCCACAGAATCGTGGTTGTCTCCAGCAGTCCACGTTCCTTGAGTTCACTCATCAAGGTGCCCCAACCAAGATCCAGCTCATTCGACAGTTCACGCACGCGGCGGAAATTGTCTTGGTGAGTATCCCAACCAAGTCCAGTGCCCAGCGTGACTTCGACAATCGGTACGCCGCGTTCGATTAAACGACGCGCGAGCAGACAGCCCTGCCCGAACCGTGTCGGACCGTAGGCTTGGCGAACGGCATCAGGTTCTTGGCCGAGATCAAACGCCTCCGTATCGCGACTACTCATGATCTTTAACGCGCGTCGATAGACCGTGTCTTGCGCGACCGGGCCGAACGTCTCATGCTCACGGAGGAAGCCGCGTTGCAGATGCTGCCAGAGCTCGACACGCGATTGAGCCTGCGACACGCTGACCGACGGTGGCAAGGCAAGATTATCGACGCGCAGTTCGGCAAACTGACCGGGCGCCGGCGGTGCCTCGTTGTTGCCGCCCACGGTCGCGGGCGCGAAATTCGGGCCAAGAAAACCGGGGCTGAATGCCTCTGGACTAAGCTGTACGACCGGATCAATGGTGAAGTAATCGGGCAACGCATGATCGACGACATGCAATTCCTTCGCCAGCGTCGCGCCGATGCACGGAAAGCGGATCGGACCGCCGGGTCGATGTCCCGTACGCATCGCGTAGGTGCCACGTTGATGATCACCTTCGCGCGTCGAAACGCTGCGCACGACCGCCAATTGGTCAGCGTGCAGAGCGACCATCGGCAAGTGCTCGCTGATTCGCAGACCGGGCACGCGTGTCGCGATCTCTTTGAACTCGCCGCCGTTCGCATGTCCGGGCTTCATATCAAACGTATCCGTTTGGCTCGGCCCGCCTGCCATCCACAACAGAATACATTGGCGGCGACGTTCTGACTGCGACGCTTCGTTGGCTAACAACGGCAACCACCCGCTGGAACTCACGCCCAGCGACGCCAGCCATCCAGCTCGCAACACATCACGACGCGTCCAATCCCATTGGCCCGGATTCATCGCAGCGTTTCTCCTTGCCTATCATCTCAGTGATTGAACTGATACTCGGCACTGTTAAGCAGTGCCCATAACATGTCACCGCACACTCGTTGTTCATCGGTAGTCGTCATTGCGTCGCCTGCATCTGACAAATACTGACAAAAGGTTGTCGCTTCTTCCGCGTTCGGCAGTCGGGATAGCGTGGCAAGAAACAGGATTTCCACCTTTTGTTCTGGTGACCAAAGCGGTGATGTCAGCGCCGCGGTTATGCCGGTTGCCTCACCTGAAGTTGCTCGAGCGAGCGTCATTCCGTTCATCAACTCCAGCGCCTGCTGAATGCCAAGATCGTAGTCAGTGCGGTCGGGTGCAGTGGATTCCATTTTGGCGACGAAACGGCGTCGCGCGACACCGTTCTCGGTCTCACGGCTCGACACAATTAGCGTACGCTGCAGAGAATCGTAGAGTTGATCTGCTGTGAGCCGCTTGATCGGCATCGCAGCCAAATACTCCGCGTGCTGCGCGTCCGCATCTCCACGAAACGACGCCCGCTGGTACGCTGCGGTATTCGCCAAAATGCGATACAACCGCTGCAGATCGAAATTGTGTAGCGCAAAGTAATCTGCCAGCTCTTGAAACAACTCAGGATGACTCGGCGTATGACTGGCACCCAGGTCATCCACTGGATTAACCAGGCCGCGACCAAACAGTTCCGACCACACGCGATTCACTGCCGCGCGTGCCAGATACGGATTGTCGCCGGAGGCCATCCAAATAGCCAACTGGCGACGCCTGGTGCCACGCGCGTATGGTCCTGGCGATTCGCCGCCAGGATAGCGTGGCGGCACCACTTCATCCGACTCCGGTAGCCGCACTTCGCCGCTAGTTGCATCACGTACCTGGTAGGCAGTCATCATCGTTTCCGACGGCGTCTGCAATTGGGCGAAGAACGCCGCGTAGCCCCAGAAATCGCGTTGCTTCCAAGAGTCGAACGGATGATCATGACACTGTGCACATTGTATCTGCATCCCCAGAAAGATGCGCGACGTGGCTGACGCCAGTTTAGCCGGATCGGCGCCGAGCGTACGATAGAAAACGGCCGGGCCGGATTCCTCGTTGCCCGTCGACGAGAGAAACTCGGCCACCAACCGGTCATAACGCAAATTGTGCGCAAACTGTTCACGCAGCCAACGATGCAGGCCTTCGGCTTCTTGCAATTGTTGCAAATCGAAATCAGCCGGCAGAATCATGCGTCGCCAGGTCGTCGCCAAGTGAGTGGCGTGACGCGGCGACTCTAGCATCCGATCGATCCACATCCGCCGTTTGTCAGGACGCGAGTCAGCCAGAAACTCACGGACTTCCGCCACGGTTGGAATCACCCCCGTCAGATCCAGACTCAAACGCCGCAGGAACTCGGCATCCGTGGCCTGGGGTGCAGGTGTTAATTGGTTGGCGGCCAGCGCGTCATCGATCCACTGATCGATGCGCTGAGTCATTTCTTCATCCGACTCGATCGCCCGCACATCGACTGCCGTCAACGGAGCGGATGCGATTCGTGCCGCTGCGGCCACCGGCGTCGTGTCAGCCGCATCCTTGACGGCTTGAACCGTATCCGCGGCGCTCGCACACAGCCTCACTAACTGCATGACGAACATCACCCCAATGATTGTTCGCATGACACGACGTGTACCGTGATAGCGCATCGCGATCACTCCTGCAAGCTGTGAACATGGGGATGATTTATTACGCAATCGTCGGCACTGCCCAGTGCCCTTCACGTCGATACGTTCGTTGCAACATCTTGGTTGCTTCTTCGTCGTTAGTAATCGTCGAACTATCCGCGTCGAAGTTAAGCGTGCGTCCCAGGCGAGTCGCGACGTTTCCAAAGTTGGCCAAGGCGGCAGTATAAAAGCCAATCTCAATCTCCGCATTGGGTGATCTCGATTCGCGAATTGCATCAATGAAATCTGAATAGTGATCGGGCGAAGCGAACTGAACGGGATTCTCGGGCTGCGTGACGTCAATCCGTTTATTGCGTTCCAGCAGTATGTCTAGCTTGCCTCGCTTGCTGACAAACATTTTTCCTTTGGTCCCATAGAATTCAACGCCGCTATCGACACCATTCGGATAGTTAGTCGACCAGAGCCGCATCTCAAAGATTAGCTGGCGTGGCCGCGGCGTGGATCGAGTCGCTCCATATTCAAAGAGCACCGTTTGCGTGTCAGGAAATTGTTGATCGTCGTCGAAGAAATATTTGCCGCCGATTGCGCTGATGCGAGTTGGGAAGCGATCAACGCCGAGTCCCCAACGAGCGTAATCGAGTTCGTGGACGCCATCGTTACCCAAGTCACCGCTTCCAAAGTTGTGCCACCAGCGCCAGGTGTAGTGATGGCAGTTAGCTCGGAACGGCACCATTTCCGCCGGCCCTACCCACGCGTCATAATCGAAGCCCGCCGGCGGCTCGGACGGTTCCACATGTCCGATGTTGGCGCGGCGCTGGACGTTCCAAGCTTTCGCGACGAGTACTTCGCCGATCACTCCTTCGCGTAGCAGTTGCACCGCATTAGCGGTAAAGGGTGAACTCCGTTGTTGCGTACCGTGCTGCACGACACGCTTGTGCTTTCGCGCGGCGGCAACCAACATTTGGCCTTCGCGAAAACTGTGACAACAGGGCTTCTCGACATAGACATGCTTGCCGGCCTGGCAGGCCAAAATCGCTGCCGGTGCATGCCAGTGATCCGGCGTAGCAATCGACACTGCGTCAACTGAATCGTCATCCAAGACTTGACGAAGATCGGTAACGGCTTGTGCATCGGGAAACCGTTCCGCAGCGGCACTCACTCGAGCCTGATCCACATCGCAGACATACGCCAGATCCACATCTTGGATTTCGTGGAATCGTTTCAGATGAGTCTGTCCCTGTCCGCCCAGTCCGATGACCCCCACGCGCAAACGGTTCGTGGCCGCATTGGCCGCGCGAGCGCGCGTCGCCACAGCGGTCGCGCCCGCC
>JAGQPK010000454.1 GCA_020426755.1 Planctomycetales bacterium | reverse complement strand
CATCTGCAACTGGATGCCTTCAGCAGGCTGTATCTGTACGATCAGTCGGTTGCCGGGCACGAGATGCCGACGTTCGTCGATGCCGAACAACCGCAGCGGCGGCTCACGGAACTGCACGACGATCTGCGTCGACTGACATGAGAGTCCTTTGCCACTACGAAGGTAGAACGGGACGCCGTGCCACCGCCAGGTGTCCAGCCACAGTTTGACAACGGCGAACGTCGCCGTTTCGCTCTCGGCCGGCACACCCGGTTCTTTGCGGTAGTTTTCGTACTGAGCGCGATAGGTGTCGCTCGCAAAGTCACCGCCCCGCAAGGGACGCACGGCTTGCAGGATCTTTACCTTTTCGTCGCGCACCAAGTCTGCGGAGTACTTGACCGGGGCCTCCATGGCGGTGATCGTCATCAACTGCAGCAAGTGGTTTTGGAACATATCCCGCAGCACGCCAGCTTGGTCGTAGTAGCCGCCGCGGCGCCCGACGAGCACTTCTTCGGCCACGGTGATTTGCACGTGATCGATGTAGTTGCGGTTCCAAATTGGCTCAAAAATGCTGTTGGCGAATCGCAGCACCAACAGGTTCTGGACCGTCTCCTTACCGAGATAATGATCAATGCGATAGACCTGCCCTTCGCGGAACACTTGGTGTACGGCGTGGTTCAGCTCTTTCGCAGTGCGGAGATCGGTGCCAAACGGTTTTTCAATGACGATCCGCCGCGGCCCCTTTTCTTCAGCAGCCATTCCGGCCGCACCCAGGTTCGCCACGGCTGACGCATACAAGTTGGGCGAAGTGGCTAGATAGTAGATGCGTGTGACGGCACCTTCCGGCGGTTCCACTTGGTGGAGATGTTCGTCGAGTTTCTGGAAGTCTTCCACCGTACCGATATCGAGCGGTTGGTAGGAGATTAATGGCGCGAAGTGATCCCACTGGTTTGCGTCGAAGGAGTCACCGAGAAACTTCTGAGTCGTTTCGCGCAGCTCGTTCCGCCAGCTCTCATGTGAAAACTCAGTTCGCGCACAGCCGACCACGTGAGTGCCGGCGGGCAGACGCTGCTGACAATAGAGCCGAAAGATCGCGGGAATCAGTTTGCGGCTGGTCAGGTCGCCTGACGCGCCAAAGATTACGAATGTGCATGCCATGGTTTGACGTCATCCATCCTGCGATCAAACGCCGGAAAAAGCGGAAAAGCCTCCGTCGACCGGCACGACGATGCCGGTCACGAACTTGGCGGCTGACGACAGCAGCCATTGAACTGCGCCCAACAATTCGTCCGGCTCGCCAAACCGTCCCATGGGGGTGTGTTGAATGATGGTGCGACCGCGATCGGTCAAGTCACCCGTTTCACGCTCCGTCAACAGGAAGCGATTCTGTTCGGTAAGGAAGAAGCCCGGGGCGACAGCATTCACACGCACACCGGGGCCCACGTGTTGGCACATGTACACCGACAGCCATTGAGTGAAATTGGTGACTGCTGCCTTGGACGCTGCATAGCCGACGACTCGCGTCAACGGTTGCAAAGCGGCCATCGACGAAATGTTCACGATGGAACCGCTTTTCTGATCCGCCATCCATCGGCCAAACGCCTGGCACGGCAAGATTGTGCCGAGCGCGTTGAGGTCCATCACATAGCGCAGCGCCGCGTCGTCCAAATCAAAAAACGACTTGCCAGGCGTGGCGGTCGCGTCTGGATGGTTGCCGCCAGCGGCGTTGATCAGCGCGTCGACCGAGCCAAACTTGTTCGCCACGGCGTCGGCCACGGTACCGCAGTCTTGCTTGTTCGTGACATCGATCGCAAAGAAATCGGCTTCGTGACCGGCGTCGCGAATGGACGCTACCACCGCACCGCCTTTGTCAGCACTTCGACCCAGTACGGCGACACGAGCGCCTTGCGCCGCCAAACCTTGAGCCAACGCCGCGCCCAATACACCGGTTCCGCCCGTGATCACGACGACCTTGCCTGTCACGTCAAACTGGTTCTCCACAGATCTTCCCTTCAACGTTGAACAACGGCTTCGTTAAAGCTCGCCGCAATAACCGACGCTAACGCGTTGCGGCGAACGACACACGCGGCGCAACGCTACGCCTTCGGTTCGCGGCGATCCTGCAGCCACTCGGTGTGGAACGAGCCCGGTTGGTCGAGTCGCTCGTAGGTGTGAGCGCCGAAATAATCACGCTGTGCTTGGAGCAAGTTCGCCGGCAGCCGTTCCAAACGATATCCGTCGTAGTAGGCCAACGCGGTCATGAAGGCGGGCACCGGAATGCCGTCTTGAACGGCCCGAGCGACCACTTTACGCCAAGCGGCTTGAGCCGACTGCACTGCGTCGCGGAAGTAATCATCCAGCAGCAGATTTTCCAGATTCGCATTCTTGTCGAACGCGGCTTTGATGCGATCCAAGAAGCGGGCGCGAATGATGCAGCCTCCTCGCCACAGCATTGCACATTCGCCGTAGTTGAGCGGCCAATCATGTTCGGCAGCGGCGGCTTGCAGTTGCACGAAGCCCTGAGCGTAGCTGCAGATCTTCGATGCGTACAACGCCTGCCGTACATCTTCGATGAACTGTTTGCGATCAGCGCCGGCCAATGTGGCCCCCGGTGCCGTTGGCCCGGGTAGCACTTTGCTGGCGCGAACCCGTTCGTCACGACGTGCGGAAAGACAGCGCGCGTAAACTGCTTCCGTGACAAGTGTGCTCGGCACACCAAGGTCGAGCGCCAGTTGGCTCATCCACTTGCCCGTCCCCTTGGCACCCGCGCGGTCCATGATGACGTCCACAAGAAACTGTCCAGTGGCCGCATCTTTAACGCTGAAGATGTCACGCGTGATTTCAATCAGGTAGCTCTCGAGTTCGCCCCGATTCCACTCGTCGAAAACATCGTACAGCTCGTCGTTGGATAGTCCGGCGGCATGCTTCAGCAAGAAGTAGGCTTCGCAGATCAACTGCATATCGCCGTACTCGATGCCGTTATGCACCATTTTGACGTAGTGGCCAGCGCCCCGCGGCCCGACCCATTCGCAACAGGGAATGTCATTGTTGGGGCCGACCTTGGCAGCGATCGATTGAAAGATCGGCTTAATGAACGGCCAAGCGGCTTTCGAACCTCCGGGCATGAGGCTGGGACCCTTCAATGCGCCCTCTTCGCCGCCCGACACACCGGTGCCGACGTACAACAGTCCCTTGTCTTCCACGTACTTCGTGCGGCGCTCGGTGTCCGCGAAATGCGTGTTGCCACCATCGATAATAATGTCGCCCGGCTCCAGCAGCGGAATGAGTTGGTCGATGAGCGAATCGACGGCCGGCCCGGCTTTGACGAGCATCATGACTTGGCGGGGGCGTTTGAGGCTCTTCACGAGTTCTTCGACCGAGTGACAGCCGACGAAGTTCTTGCCGGCAGCGCGACCCGCGATCAACTCGTCAACCTTTTCCGTCGTCCGGTTGTAAACCGCAATGCGATAGCCACGGCTCTCGACATTCAACGCCAAATTTTCGCCCATGACGGCCAGGCCGATCAGGCCAAAGTCACACTGCTCACTCATCGCTCTATGTTTTCTTTCTTAAACAACAGGGGAACTCGGGAACCTTGCGCCTGTTAAAGGTGCCAACAAAAACGGCAGGCACCAGGGAGCTCACACTGACGCCACGTCGACCATTTAAATCGACGGACGAGGGCTTCGTCACATCTAGAAAGTGGGCCCACACCAGGTTCACTGAAGCGGATCGGTTTGACGCAGATTTGACCGCAGCGAACGCGGTTTGGCGAACCCAATTATCAGGTTGTGACAATGCACTAGCGCCGTATTCGACCCCCACCACGGCAAAATGACAAGCCCCTTCCCCCGCTTGAACTGGAGAAATTGTCACAAGTTCGCCGCAACACGCTCGACCAGTTCGGCACGAAAGTGGACCGCGGCTCATGCCGTTCGGCGAACCAGAGTTGGGCGATCCGAGCGTGCCAATGTCCCAAGCCGCACGCCGTTAGCCGGCTTGTTGCCACACTGTGGAATTGAGTGCTGGCTGGAAGCACTCGGACATTCTGACGATGTGCCGAGTGAAGTCTTGCAGCCAGTGTACGTGAATCCGGTTGGGCTGGCGTGCTTAGGCAGCCAGGCGGCGGCGTCGTTCTCGAATTGAATCGTGGCGCCGAATGCTCTCGAACAGCAGTCGGCGCACGACGCGGTGACGTACGGCATCGTTGATTTCGCTGAGATGAGAGGCGGAAAGCGTGGGTTCTTCGCCCGCAGCGATTGCCATTTCGCGTTCAATTACCAATGCTGCTCGAGCGCGAATGTAGCCTCGTGCTTCATGGACGCCCATGTTCAAGACGCGATCACGTACCCGCTGCCAAACTGCATTTTGAGCCCGTGCCGACACGCGGTCGACCACGCTGAGCAAACGAGACTCGTTCCGGAACGGGCCGAAACTCAAATTGAACGCCATAGCTAGAATCCTTTCACATACTTGGCAAGGGGCCGCTTACCGCCCGCGGAACGCATTTCGACAATCTCGTGACAATGCACCAGCGGGTGCGTCATCCATGTCACCCGGTGCGTTCCGCTTGCGTCAAGTGCAAGCGAGCCGTATTGCAATCAGATCGATTAGATCCACGCCTTACTGCAATCGCAGTAGCGAAGTGCCATCTATGCTGGTTGGTAAAACGCAACCGGATACGTGCACGATACAGCTTGACAACTGGCAATCGAGCCCGTCCATGAGTTTCGACGTAAGAGGTGGCGACCCTGCAGTTGAGCAACGGGTGACGGGCAAAATCGTGGGTAATCGTGGCGCGATACAGATGATTCTGAAGTGCGATGGCGCTGCTATCGCTTCAAACGACGGCGCGGTCCATTTTGGAGTGCGATCAGTTTTGGAGTGAGATCGCGCAGCTATCGC
This sequence comes from Planctomycetales bacterium, assembly GCA_020426755.1. GTDB lineage: Bacteria > Planctomycetota > Planctomycetia > Pirellulales > Pirellulaceae > JAGQPK01. Next base: position 98 of record JAGQPK010000454.1, on the reverse strand, counting down.
TTTTCCAGATGCATGAAGCGGCCTGCGGATGGAATCTGGCCAATCGATGATCGCTTGACGCATGCTGGCTGCTCGTGGCCGCCGTGCGTTGCCCTGGG
>JAGQPK010000453.1 GCA_020426755.1 Planctomycetales bacterium | reverse complement strand
CGGAAGTGCGCGAACTGCTCGGCGACGAACTCGACTTGGCCGCGATCAACGGCCCGAGCATGTGTCTGGTCGCGGGCATGAACGAGGCGATCGACAAGCTGTCCGCTCAGTTGGCTGAGCGTGAGGTCGAGTGCCGCAAGCTGCACGTGGCGGGAGCCAGCCACTGCCGACTGCTCGATCCGATTCTCGCTGAGTTCCGCGCGGCGATTTCGGCAATTCGCTTAAACGCGCCGCAGTTGCCGTTCATCTCGAATGTAACCGGCACCTGGGCGACCGCTGAAGATGTGACTGATCCCGAGTATTGGGTGCGTCACTTCCGCCAACCGGTGCGTTTTGCAGACGGGTTGGCGGAGATCCTTAAGGACAACAATCGCATCCTGTTGGAAGTGGGTCCCGGCCAAACGCTCGGTTCACTCTCGCGACAACAGCCCACCAAGCCGGCGGCCGTATTTGCGTCGATACCTCACCCCGATGATCCGACGCCCGATGATCGTTATCTGCGCGAAAGCGTCGGCCGCGTATGGATGGCCGGTTACGATGTCGATTGGACACGTGTCCGTGGCAATCGACGACAAGTGCGACTGTCATTGCCGACCTATCCGTTCGAGCGACAGCGATATTGGATCGAGCCAGGCAAACCGTTAGCCGCCGCCGAAAACGCGCACGTCTCGCTAGGGAAACGTGCCGAGTTGGATCAGTGGTTCTACACACCAAGCTGGCAACCGGCACCATTGCCCCCGCGAAGCCCGGCAGCGAGCGACTCGCGCAATTGGCTCGTATTCTTAGACACCGCCGGAGTTGGCCGCGAAGTCGCATCACGCCTCTCGGCACAGGGACACCATGTTGTCGCCGTGCGAGAAGCCGATGCATTCTATCGCTTCAGCGAACACGAGTACGCGATCACCCCAGAAGCTGGCCGTGAGCACTACAGCTTGCTGTTCGGTGAACTAGCGGCTGCCGGGCGGTTGCCGGACTGCATTTTGCATCTGCCGCTCTTAACAGAACGCGAGACATTTCGACCGGGATCCAGCTTCTACCACCACAATCAAGAGCGCGGCTTCTATAGCCTGCTGTACTTGGCGCAAGCATTGGGGGAACATGACCTGCCCGAATCGGTCGAGCTATGGACCGTATCCAATGGCATGTATGCGGTAAGTGGACAGCCGGTTTGTTATCCGGAGAAGGCCACGGCCCTTGGACCGCTGCGCGTGATCCCTCACGAAATGCCACAAGTCCATTGCCACCATATCGATTTCGAAGTGGTGACAGCGAAAGAGGCGCAGAAGAGCCACCTACCACCCTGCGACACACTAGTGTCACACGTACTGGACGAACTGGGCTGCTCGCCAGATCGGGCCACGACGACCTGCGTGATTGCCTATCGCAACAACCAGCGATATCTGCAACAGTTCAATCCCGTCGAGTTACCGGCAAAAGCGCAAGACGCAACGCCCGCGTTTCGTCAGGGTGGCACTTATTTGGTGACGGGCGGCTTGGGCGGTATCGGCATGATTGTGGCCGAACATCTATCGCAGCAGTACCAAGCCAACTTGATCTTGATGGGACGCACCGGTTTGCCACCGGAAGATGAATGGGAAGCTTGGCTATCAACTCACGCCGAACAGAATGCAGTCAGCCAACGCATTCGCAAGTTACAATCCTTGGAAGCCAACGGCTCTCGTCTACAAGTTGCCGCAGCCGACGTCGCCAATATCGAACAGATGCAACGCGTCGTGCAGACGGCCCGCGATTCATTCGGTACTATCCACGGTGTCATACACGTCGCCGGTCTGTTGGAAGATGGTGTCATCCAGACAAAGACGCCGGACCAAGTCGAACGAGTGTTCTCGTCGAAGGTCCATGGCACACAGTTGTTGCTTGAGTTGTTCCGAGCCGAGCCGCTCGATTTCTTCGCCCTGTTCTCGTCGAGCAGTGCGTTACTGGGGCCGCCCGGACAGGTCGACTATGCCGCGGCTAACGCCTTCTTGGATGCCGTCGCTCAATCCACACTGCCTCATAACTTCCCGGTGTTTGCCATCAATTGGGGACTTTGGAAAGAGGTCGGCAAAGGCATCCAGATTAGCCAGAAGATGCGCGGCGAAGAGGTCGAGAACGCTCATCTCCACGAATATGCCAAGCATCCGCTGTTGGACGAGTTCCTCGAACATGACGCTGACCGAGTGGTCTACAGCAGTCGCTTCCGCACGGACCGCTGGGTGCTGAACGAACATCGCATGAGCGGTGGTCACGCGGTGTTGCCGGGCACCGGGTACCTGGAATTGGTTCGCGGGGCCTTCGCGGAAGTGACGCACGCCGATCGGCTCGAACAATTCGATGTCACCTTCCTGTCACCACTCAAGGTGGATGACGACGAAGAGCGAGAGATTCGCGTCATCATCAACCGTGAAGGCGGCGCCTTCGACTTTTCTGTGATCAGTCGCAACAAGACATCCGCCGCAGCGGAATGGCATGAGCACGCAGAAGGTTGCATCCGCTCGTTGCGCAACGACACGTCACCACCGCCGGAGAAGCTCGACATCGCGGCAGTTCGTGCACGGTGTCAGCGCGAAGAGCATGCCGCTGCCGGTTCCGCGTTGCAAACGAAGCAGGCTCAGTTGGTGAAGTTTGGTCCGCGGTGGAGTTGCTTGCGCAGCGTCCACTGGGGCCAACGTGAAGCGATCGCGACAATTGAGCTCTCCGCAGAATATGCAAATGAACTCGATGGTTACCGCATCCACCCCGCGATGCTCGATCTGGCCACCGGCTATGCGTTGCCGTTGATCGACGGCTACGATCAGGCGGACGTGCTGTTTGTGCCAATGAGCTACGAACGGATTCGCATCTACGGAGCGCTGCCGGCAACCGTAGTCAGTCATGTGCGAACAACGGCGGATAGTCATGTCAGCAAGGAGACAGCCTCCTTCGATGTGACGATTGCCGACACAGACGGCAACGTGCTCGTGGAAGTACACAGCCTCACCGTTAAGCGTCTGGCCTCGACGGCAGGCTTCGACTTCGATCGGGCAGACCAGCAGTCCACCAGCAGTGCTCGGCAGTCGAGCTTGTCGGCTGGCGAGCGTTTGTTCTTGCAAACATTCGAATCGGGCATCTGCGCGACTGAAGGTATGCAGGTACTCGAGCGTGTGCTCGCTCAGCGTACTCATCGACAGGTGATCGCCTCACCGCTCAACTTCAATGCTTGGTTGGCCAAGACGGATGAAGCGGCTCGGGCCGCGAGCGACAGTGGGGTGAAGTTCGAGCGGCCGGTCTTGGCCAGCTCATTCGAAGCTCCACGCGACGAATTAGAGCGACAACTGGCGGCGATCTGGGGCGACTTGCTGGGTGTCGATGAGATTGGCATTCACGATGACTTTTTCGAGCTTGGCGGCCATTCTTTAATTGCCGTGCGACTGTTTGCTCGAATCAAGAAGACGTGGCATGTCGAGTATCCTATCTCGGTTTTGTTTGAAGCGCCGACGATTGCCAAGTGTGCGGAGATGCTCAAACGAGAGCTTGGTGACAACGACTTGTCAACAGGGGTCGCTACCCAGGACGAAACAAGTGGATCGCGCAGCTTCCGCTATCTGGTGCCGCTCAACACTGTCAGCAATCCCGTTAAGCCGCCGTTTTTCCTAGTGGCAGGCATGTTCGGCAATGTACTCAACCTGCGTCACCTGGGTGCGCATCTAGGCAAAGATCAACCGGTGTATGCGTTGCAGGCCCGCGGGCTGTACGGCGATGACAAGCCGCACGAGACTTTTGAAGAGGCAGCCGCGGACTACTTGCAGGAGATCCGAGCGATTCAACCGCATGGTCCGTACTTCCTAGGTGGCTTCTCCGGCGGCGGCATCAGCGCGTACGAAATCGCACAACAACTTGTCGCTCAAGGTGAGACTGTCGGCATGTTGGTGATGCTCGACAGCATTCCGGCCCAGACGCCTCAGCCGAATTGGACGGATCGACTGCACATCCAGTTGCACCATTTACGTCGTGAAGGATTCCACTACTTCACCAATTGGGCCAAGCGTCGTTGGGAATGGGAACAACGCAAACGCAATCCGGTTACGCATGACTTGACCCCCGCTGAGTTCCGCTCGGATCAGATCGAAGCCGCTTTCCGCCGCGCCTGTGCTCGCTATCAGACAAAACCTTACGCGGGCAAGGTCCATCTATTCCGGCCGCCATTCGACGCCTACTACTGCTTGCCGCATAACCGTGTGCTGAATCGCGATCGCGGAATCATGGATCACCACAACCATTGGGTGCCGTACGTCCAAGGCGGCATCGACGTCCACTTGGTGACCGGCGACCACGACTCAATGGTGCTCGAGCCGCATGTGCGTGTGATGGCTGAAAAATTGCGGTCATGCTTGGAAGATGCCCAGACTGCCGGACACGGTGATCGCGTTGGAAGTGGGGAGGAGTTGCAAGATGTCGAGTCTTACTCGCTTGCCGCTCATCGCTGAGCTTTTTTCGCAGTCGGCGATTGCCATGATAGGTGCACCCGCAGCGGATTGGACTCAGCTTTACCCGGAAGAACAAGCGCAGATTTCCCAGGCGGTTGAGAAGCGACGGATGGAGTTCGCCGCGGGTCGGGTGGCCGCGCGGCAAGCGTTGGGAAAGCTAGGTGTTGCGTCACAGCCAATTCTGATTGGCATGCGACGGGCGCCAGAGTGGCCGGCCGGTGTAACGGGCTCGATTTCACACAGCACCAAACTTTGCACCGTGGCTGTCGGTCGTACGGCAGACGTAACTGCATTGGGAATTGATACCGAACCAGACACGCCGCTTGAGCCCGAACTCTGGTCGGCGGTGGCTCGTCCAGACGAATTGAAATGGCTGGCTAGTCAGATGGACAATCGCCAAGGCAAACTCGCTAAGGTATTGTTCTGCGTTAAGGAATCCATCTACAAAGCGATCGCGCCGTCAGCGCGCACGTTCATCGGCTTCGATGACGTGGAAACCACGATTGACGTCGCGTCCGGAAGGTTTCAGGCACA
>JAGQPK010000452.1 GCA_020426755.1 Planctomycetales bacterium | reverse complement strand
GGGCCGCCGGCAGCATTGCGCTGGCCGATGAATGGGCCGCCGTACAAGTCGAACAGCAACGTCTGCAACGTTGGGTGAGTGAACAAATTGCTGCTGAGCAGCGAGATGCCGCGCGTCGCAAGCTAATACGCAACTCGGTGGCAGCGACGTTAGTAATCGTGGCACTTGCAACCGTTGGTCTGCTGATTTGGCTCAACCGTCGCCGTGTTCCGGCTCGCAAACAAGCATTGCAGGCATTTGCTGACCGCGAGAAGTCGGTGCGCGCGGAAATGGATCAGGTGCTGGTCCTATTCGATCGCAGTCGCGAAATTCTAGGGACCAAGGAATCGATGCAGCGACGCGGCTACACGGGCGACACCAAGTCACTCAGTGATGAAGCATTTCAGTACATCGACGACTTGCTGATCATGTCGAACGAAGTCGACCGGGTCATGGACGAAGCAGAAGAGCTCGTCCGTCCCAAACAGGTAACGGCGAAGTTGCAAAACACGTTCAGCAGTGAACGCTACGAACGGGGGATCAATCGGATCAGTGGTGAGCCACTGCAGTTTCATGAAGACCAGGGCATTCCCAAGATTCTGCAACCGAATCAAGGTGAGAACGGGGAAACGCCTGAATCCATTTCGCTGACGTTCGAACAAGTGTTTTCCGCCTTTCGCGATCGTGGCAAGGCGGCGGGAGCAACCCTCGATCAACTCGAGCATGCCTTGGCGAATGTCAACGACGAGCTGAACCAGCTGCAAACGCAGATTGATGAGGCGACTGGGATTGAAAAGGAATTGACGCAACTTGCGGAACAGGACGGCTTCTTTGAAGTGCCACACTTCTTCGATGCGTTGCTGCCGTCAGCTCAAGCCGATCAAGATGCTGCTGAGGATATTGCCACAGCCGATCCGGTGCAGGCGATTAGGCAGCGGCTTCCTGCCGGTGCACGCAAGATTGCTGAGGGGCTGCGATTGGCGAAGATGATCCAACATGCTCGACAAACCGTCTTTCCAACCTTCGACGAGCACGCACCACGGCTGCGCGAGCTGGGGTATCCCACGGAATGGATCGCGCAAGCCGCTCATGAGTTGGGCGCGCAGGCCGATACGTTGTTCAAGCAGGCTGCTGCTGAGTCGGTATCGGCGAATATCGGCAGTTTAGAACACGAGATCGCCCAGCTTGGTGAACGCGTCGCTCACTGCGCGCAGATTGCCCATGAACTGCAGTCACGCGACGAACCCGCGGTGGAGCAACTTGCGGCAGCCATCACGGATGCACGTCGGCAGATTGGCCAGGTATTGAAACGGCCGGAACATGAGACATTGCGTGAAGCGGACGCCCAGCCGGATGATCAAGTGCAGGCCGCCCGCGATCAATTGGCGGCCGCTCGGGCGGCGCTACAGTATGGCGGCGAAGAAGCTGCGGCGACCGCCGCGGCTGCCCTGCAGGCGGCCGTGCAGCAGGGACACGAAATCGTAGATCGCTCGCTGACGGTCTTGCGTGAGTTCTCCACGTGGCAACGCGATGCCCAGCAGCGCTGGCAACAAGTGCAGCATCGACTGCACGAAATTTCGACGCGGGCTGATGAAACAATGGGGCAGTTCGAGCCGAGCGCTTGGCGGCTGCGAGCCAGCGATCCTGCGTATCCCGATGAAGCGGCGACAATCGATTCGCGTCGGCAAGAGACACGCGAAACTCTCGAACGCGTGCAGCGGCAACTGCAACAAGTGCCAGAGCTCTACGCCGCTGCGCAGCTGCTCAAGGTCGACACCGAACTGCAAGATGCCACACAAGGGCTGGAGCAATCCGACGGGCGATTGCACGATATTCAACAGCACATCGATCGTTTGGCAGCTCGAATCCGTGAAAACGAGAGCCAATTACAAGCTGCTGCGGAGCGAGCTCGTCAATTTCAAAGCCAAGTTGCTGAACCTCGAACCCAGCGTGCGACCATCGAAATGCATGCTCAGTTGGAACGCGATATCCGCGCGCGTCAGCAAGAACTGCGGCAGGCGGCGAGGCAACAAGATCCGTTTGAAACGGCAGAGAACCTGACCCTGCTCGACAAACAGGTCGCGCAACTGGAGGCTCAGCTCGCAGCCGATCGAAACGCGCACGCCGAAGCCACGCGTGCTGTCCGCGGCGCGGAAACGCAACTGGCCACGGCGCTCCGTTATGTCGACCAGGCCAGTCGCGACGGAATTCCTGACAGCAGTTTGACACAGCGGTGCATTCGTGAGATCCGACAACTTGAACCATCCGTCGACAGTGTCAGTCGGCGGTTGCAAGTCGCGCACGATGATTGGCAAGATGTTGATGCGAGTGCCGCGCGGCTCAATGCCGAACTTGGCAAGCAGGCGGCGCAGCTGCGCGGGGAGCTTGAGTTGGCGCAGGAATCAGTGGCGGCACTGGAGCGCGCTTCGCGCGACGTGTTCTCGGCGACGCGCTGGACCGGGGGCTTCGGCACAATGATCCTGGGGTCGCCCGGTTCGGACGAACTGGAACGGGCGCGACGAGCGCTTAACAGTGGCGACTACCGCATGATGATGCAACTGGCCCAAGCGGCAGCCATGGCGGCCCAGTTTGCTATTGAACGAGCTCAGCGCGAGGCGGAGCGGAAACGTCGTGAACAGGAGCGTGCTGTCGAGGCAGCGCGTCGTGCCGAGATGCAACGACGAAATGAAGAGCTGCAGCGTCGTAGCCGCAGCAGTGGTTCAAGCTTCCCGTCGATCAGCATTGGTGGCGGCGGCAGTTCGTTTGGTGGCAGCCGTGGGAGCAGCTCGCGGTCATCCGGCTCGTCGGGCAACTCCGGCTTCAGTCGCTCCGGCTGGTAAGCGTCGTGTCGTGGACGCGAATCAGCTTCGGATGCGGTACCCGCGTCCCGAAAATGCGACCGTGTGCTTGATGAAGTTGAGTGAAGTTCGCTTCGAGGAACTGATAGAGCGCCGTAGGCGGGCTGAGCGCTAGCCAGCGGTCTACGAGCACCTGCATCTGCGCGTCATACTCGGCTTGTGACGCGGAATGCACGTAGCAGCGACCGGGGTGCCGCCGCAGATCTCCGTCAAACTCAGGGCTGATATGCCACAGTTCATGCAGAATCGTCACGAGCTTCTCGTTGAGGTCCACGTCCATGAAACGTGGCAAGTAGAAGGTCAGGATATAGAGCATCTCGCGGCCGGCGGCATCATACAGACGCTGCACGGTGTACTCGGCGCCGCGTCGCTTCGTCCGCAGCGATCCATTCTGAAACCGCATCGGCGTGAGCGTCGCATAGATCCCATGCCGCGTTCGTTTGCGAGCTTGCGCGAATGAGAAGGCAACTTGATCGAGCCTGATGTGGCTCAGTTCAGGCAAGCGGTTGATCATATCCTGCACGACCAAACGCACATTCTTCGTGAAGTCGAATCCGTGACCATCCATGGCGCTTCTTCGCTGATTGTGGTGAGAATCAAAGTGCAAACAAAAAAACGCGACTGTCGAACGTGTCTACGTTCAACAGCCGCGTCAGTTTACCAGATTCTTGCAGCTTAAATCGGAATTATTCCGATCGGCTTGGTGCGGACCTACTCAGCAGCCGCCGCTTCGGTCTCGAAGGCTGGCTTGGGAGCGGCCTTGGCACCACGATCCCGTACGCCCACGAACTCCAGGATCGCACGGTCGCCGGCGTCGCCGAGTCGCGGCTTCGCCAACTTCAGAATGCGGGTGTAGCCGCCGTTGCGATCGAGGAAGCGAGGGCCGAGCTCATTGAAGAGGATCGACACGGCTTGCTTGTCACCGAGCAGCTTGAGTGCGCGACGGCGTGCGGCAACGGCGGGAGCGACGGCCGCGTTCCACTTGGCCCACTCCTCGCTTTGACGCCACTTCTTGAATTCGTCGGAGCGACGATCGGCGTCGGTGCGCAACGCATTGGCGGCATCGATGTGCGATTGTGCTTTGCGAGCGATGGTGATGCACTTCTCCACGAGCGGCCGAACTTCCTTGGCCTTTTGCAGTGTGGTGATGATGCGTCCCTTCACCTTGGGCTTGTTGTCATCGAGTTCGGCGTCTCGCTCGGTGAGAATCAGGGCACTGGCCATGTTCTTCAGCAACGCTTTGCGATGGCTTGAGGATCTGCCGAGATGTCGGCCGCGTTTACGATGTCGCATCGGTCTATCCGCTTATTCTTAAACTGTCGTCTTGCAAATCGGATCAATTCGTGTTGGCTCCGACCGGTGATCACTGCGACGCCGTTACGGATGTCGCAGAAGTTCACTGGGCGTTGCTTAGCCGCCGACGGGCACACGCATGCCCAGGTGGAGGCCGAGTTCATTCAGTTTGTCACGCACCTCGTTGAGGGTCGTGTCGCCGAAGTTGCGAACTTCTAGAAGTTGATCTTCGGTGAGTTGGACCAGGTCGCGTACGGAGGCAATGCCTTCGGATTCGAGGCAGTTGCTGGCTCGCACTGACAATCGCAGTTCCGCCAAACGCATGTTCAGTTTGGACTCCAGCACCGAATCGATACCGGTGCCGCCGCGAGCGGGCGAGTGGACTTTGGGGCCCAGGTCGGAGAACTGGACGAAGCAGTTGAGGTGCTTGCGAAGGATCTTCGCGGATTCGACGAGCGCCAATTCGGGGCGGATCGAACCGTTGGTCCAGATTTCGAGTTCCAGTTTGTCGTAGTTGGTCTTTTGTCCGACACGAGTTTCTTCGACGCCGTAGCGAACTCGAGTAATCGGGCTGTAGACCGCGTCGATGGGGATCACCCCGATTTCGTGTTCAGTCGTGCTGTGCTCGGTAGCGGGCACGTAGCCGCGACCATTTTCGACGACCATTTCCATGAAGAACGGCAGGTTATCGGTCAGGTTGGCGATGACCAGATCTTTGTTGATCACTTCGACGTCGGAGTCAGTTTGCACGTCGGCACCGGTGATGGGGCCGGCGGTGGACTTGTCGATCGTGATGACACGAGTTTCGGTCGTGTGCTTCTTAACGACGAGTGCTTTGACGTTGAGCACGATGTCGGTGACATCTTCGATCACGCCTTG
>JAGQPK010000451.1 GCA_020426755.1 Planctomycetales bacterium | reverse complement strand
CTTGGCTGATGGGCCCGGTCGATTCGATTACCGCGCACACCGCGACGTTGGCTCACAAGAATATCGAAGTCGAAGACGTGGCAGTGGCGACCCTGCAGTTCGCTAGTGGTGCGTTAGGTGTCATCGAAGCTTCCACGGCTTCCTATCCAGGCTACCTGAAGCGAATTGAGATCCATGGCTCCGAAGGGACCGCTGTGCTCGAGGAAGAGGACATCAAGGTTTGGGACTTTAAGAAAGAGACGAAGGCCGACGCAGCACTGCGTGAACGAATGGCCGGACGGACCAAGACGGGCGGCGGTGCGGCTGACCCCTCGGCAATTGGTCACCACGGTCACGCACTGCAGTTCGCCGATGTCTTGAAAGCCATCAAACGTGGCACCGCTCCGGCGATTGATGGTCCGGAGGGGCGTCGTTCCGTCGAAATCATCACCGCAATTTACAAGTCGGCCAAGAGCGGCAAAACCGTGCGACTGAAGTAAGAATCGAATATTGAATATCGAATTCTGAAGTAACGATCAACACGCCTGCGTTTCTTCGAACAGGTTGACGGATAGACCGATGCAAGTCGCAGGTAAGCAGAAGACCGTCGGACGTGAGGGGCCAATCGCTTGGTTGGCCTATTTCGCGCTCCGCGTCGTGATCTGCATTTTGCAGGCACTGCCGATCGAGGCTTGCGAAACATTCGCCTCCTGCATGGCGGTGTTGGCCAACGACGTGCTGCGGATTCGAGGGCGGCTGGTCGAAGAAAACTTGCGACACGCCTTTCCCCAGGTGGAAGCGCGACAGCGGCGTAAGATCGCGTTCGAGATGTGGAAGCATCTGGTGCTGATGATCTGCGAGTTGGCTCATATTCCGCGCAAGCTTCACGATTCAAATTGGCGCGACTACATCGAAATGTCGGATGACGAAGTACGTACGCTCGTCGGGTATCTGCTCAGCCCACGGCCGGTCGTAATCGTCTCTGGCCACTACGGAAATTTCGAGGTGGGTGGCATCGTTTCGGGATTGCTCGGTTTCCCCACCTACACCGTCGCTCGGCCGCTGGATAACGTCTACTTACATCGGTATCTGACAGACTTTCGCGAGCGAACAGGCCAGTTCATGCTCGAGAAACAGGGCTCGGCCGGGCAGATCGACGACATTCTCCGCAGCGGCGGCACGATGGTCCTGTTGGGCGACCAGTCGGCGGGCCCCAAAGGAGTTTGGGTTCAGTTCTTTGGACGACCGGCCTCGTGCCATAAAGCTGTCGCACTATTCTCATTAGTCAACGACGCACCGATGTTGCTGGCTCATTCTATTCGCGTGCGGCGACCGTTCCACTTTCGCATCGGCGTGTCCGCTTGCTACGATCCGGCCCGAGAGTCGATCGGCGGCATGCGTCAACTTACCCAATGGTACAACGATCACTTGGAAGCGATCATTCGTGTGGCTCCCGAACAGTATTGGTGGCTCCATAATCGCTGGAAGTCCGCACCCGCGCGACCGGCGAAGGCCAAACCGCACCCTGCGGCCACACCGCCGACTCAAGTTGTCGTCGCAGCGGTCGCCCCTGCGATCGATCAGGGCGATATGGCGGCGAGCGGCATTCCAGCTGCCCCCGTGCAGGAACGTTCACAACGTGTGGATGGGCCATCCGCACCGACACCGACAACTCAGCCAGATACCGAAAGTTCCACCCCCTCCCCCACGAATCGCCCCGCACCATGACGGATTTGCCTGCCCCTTCCGAAACGCTCCCACCGGATGAACCGCTGGAACTTTGTCAGCTCGAGCAAATCCCGCTTGATCGAGGCCTCGAGGTGATTGTCGCTGGCCGCGTGGTCGCGTTATTCCGCGTCGATGGCGAAGTCTTCGCGCTGGATGGGGTCTGTCCGCACCAGGGCGGGGCGCTCGGGAAAGGACAAGTCTGCAACGGAATCGTCACCTGCCCCTGGCATGGCTGGCAGTTCGATGTCAAGTCGGGCGAAAACCAGATCACGCGATCGATTTGTCAGCCGCGAATTCCGCTGCTGGTTCAAGAAAACCGCGTGTTCGTTCGCCGAAGTGACCTAGCGGAGACCTAACCGTGTATGCCAGAATCTGGAAACTGTCAGCTATGGGGTAGCTGCGTGATGATCGTGCGCTCGTTCCCCACCTTAATGGGTTCGCCGAAAGACACTAGCCGCGGTCTATTCCGCTTCAAACCGACGCTAACACCTTTCGGTGAACTGGGTGAAGCCCATTTACAAGTTGTGACAAAGCCTAGGCCTCGTAGTGATTCGCTTTCGTCCATTCCTTAACTGTGACCCTCCCGCACTGCTGCGGGTCTGGCGCGAGCAACCTGCCACGCGCGGACTCATGCAACCGATGTCCAATCTGTTGCTCGAAATCTTTGTGCTGTCCAAGCCGTATTTCGATCGCCAAGGACTGATTGTGGCCCACGAAGACGGTGAGGTGATCGGGTTTGCCCACGCCGGCTTCGGCCCGAATGAGGCGCGCGATGATATTTCGACCGAGCTAGGCATCATCTGCGTACTGGCCGCCCGACAACATGCGGAGCGACATGAAATCCTGCTCGCCTTGTTGGATCGTTGCGAAGGTTATTTGCGCGATCGTGGAGCCAAACGCATTCGCGTCGGCGGCAGCTTTCCCTATAGTCCCTTTTATCTGGGCCTGTGTGGCGGCAGCGATCTGCCGGGTGTACTTTCAACCGATACGGAAACGGATCAACTCCTGCGCAATCAAGGTTTTCGCGAGTCCAATCGTTGCCTTGTGTTCGAGCGCAGCCTGCATCGCTTTCGTCCGCCCGTCGATCGCCGCGTGCTGCAACACCGCCGCAATTATCGCTTGGTTCCGCAAGTCAATCCGCAGAATGCCGCGTGGTGGGAAGCCTGTGTCTACGGCCCGACCGATCGCATTCGCTTCAAATTAGAGCCGAAGGGCGGCGGCGAATCCTTGGGGCAAATCACATTCTGGGACATGGGACCGTTGTCGACACGCCCCAACGCTGGCGGTATGGGCATGATCGATTTCTGGATTGACGAATCAATGCAACGCCAAGGCCTGGGCTTGTTCCTCGCCTCGGAATCGCTCAAGCACCTGGAAAACTCCGGCATCTATCGCGTCGAAACGCAAACGATGGTGGACAAGCCGGGCGCTATCGAACTACTGAGAAAGCTGGACTTCGTCGAGACCCACAGCGGCATCTTCTATACGAAGGGCGACGAAGAAGAGGACTGATATCGAATATCGAATTTTGAATTTTGAATTTCGAAGTGCAGGACGGTGGAGCGTGATCGCGCAGCTATCGCTTTCCCCGTGACGTCCGCGACAACGGAGACGACTTGGCAAGATCCACGAGCACGAGCGATCCTGCACTTCAAACATTCAACATTCAACATTCGATATTCGCTTCAGCTCTTTTGCTCGATGATTCGGTCGAGTTCCTGTTTGAGCTTGCCTAGTATCTCGTCATACGGAAACGCACCAATTGATTCTGGGCCGCGTTTCAAATTGACGAAGTTCGGGCCGCACCAAAGTCCGAGATCCGCATCATCGGTTTCGCCCGGGCCGTTGACGCGACATCCCATGACGGCAATTGTGATCGCGTGAGCTTGTGCGTAGCGAGTCATCTCTTTAACCTGTCCGGCGAGTTCGATGAAGGCCTCGTTCTCGACGCGCGAACAACTGGGGCAAGCGATGATATTGAGCGTGTCCGTGCCGAAGTCGACAACCGAACGCACTCGTCCCGCGGCGATATCCGCCAAGATCTGGCGACCGGCCTGAATCTCTTCCGGCTTGCGTGAATTGGGAACGGTCAGCGATACGCGCACGGTATCGCCAATCCCGCGACTGATCAGTTGTTCGAAAGCAATGCGCGTCTTGATAATTCCATCGGGCGGCAAGCCGGCCTCAGTCACACCCAAGTGCAAGGGCACATCGGGGCGTTGTTCGGCAAATCGCCGATTGACTTCGATCACATGGCGCGGATCGGAATCTTTGAGCGACACGCAATAGCGTTGAAAGCCCAATTGATCGAGCAACTCGCAATGCTCAAGCGCGCTAGCCAGCATGGGGCCTAGCGAATCGTCCGCGGCAAACAAATCTTTCTTTGCCGGATCGACACTGCCGCAGTTCACGCCCACGCGCATTGCGCAGTCGTGTTGAACGGCGACGTCGACGAGATAACGCACCTTATCCTGCCACGGTTTTTCTCGCTCATGGTGATACAAGTGGCCGGGGTTGTAGCGAATCTTGTCTACGTGCGGCGCGACCAACTCCGCCATGCGGTAGTTCTCTTGCAAGTCGACCGATAGGTTGGCCTCAGTCCCACCGCGAATCGCCGCCAGGGCCTCCGCGTCCGCTCGATTATCGACCGCAATCCGCACCACGTCCGCGCCGGCCGCGTGCAACGCTTGCACCTGAGCAGTCGTCGCGGCCACGTCCTGCGTATGCGTGGCCGTCATGCTCTGTACGGCGATGGGATTTCCTCCGCCAATCGTCGTGCGGCCAATGCGAACCGTGCGAGTCGGATTGCGTTTGATTTCTTGAACCATGAAACGGGTTATACTCCATCCACGAATGTTTGACGCGGGCATTTTGCCGACGCTACACTGAGCCGCATGTTAAAGGATGCCAAAACGTTGAAGTATCGCACAAGAGGGGTCAACCATCGCGTTCCGTCGAGGCGACGTACGGTCTTAACGCACCGTCGGCTCATTCTGTTCGTTCAAGTGGTGGTGGTTAGCATTCTAAGCAGTTTCGTTCACCGCGCCACCGGTCAGCTCGCGACGCCAACGCAGGCGGAACAAGCGACTGCTCGGCCGAACGTCGTGTTGATTATCAGCGACGATCAACATTGGGCCGACTATTCATTCATGGGCCACGCGCACATCCGGACCCCTCATCTAGACCGGCTGGCGGCAGAAAGTTTAACGTTCACTCGCGGCTACGTGCCCAGCAGCCTCTGCCGTCCGAGTCTAGCGAGCATCATCACGGGGCTCTACCCGCACCAACATGGCATCGTCGGTAACG
>JAGQPK010000450.1 GCA_020426755.1 Planctomycetales bacterium | reverse complement strand
ACTAGCGTAACGGTGAATTACGAGAATCTCGAGCAAGTGAATCGGAAGTTGGGAAGAACGACGTCATGCAATGGCTAGCGCTTGACATTGGTGGAGCGAATATAAAAGTAGCGGATGGTGCGCGGTATGCCGTGTCATATCCCTTCGCACTCTGGCGGCACGCCGAGAATCTCACGCAAGAGTTGCGGCGGATCATTGCTGAAGCGCCGACTTGCGACCGCTTAGTGGCAACGATGACGGGTGAGCTTGCCGATTGCTTTGATTCGAAAGAGTTGGGTGTGCAAGCGATCGCGGATGCACTGCAGGCGGCTGCGGATGGGCGGCACACACGCATTTATGCTCGTGAGGCAGGGCTGGTCACGCCAGTTGTCGCGGCACGTCGCTATGCCGAAGTTGCGGCCGCTAACTGGCATGTATTGGCACGGTTCTGTGGCCGGTTCATGGAATTGGGGCCGGCGCTGTTACTTGATATCGGCTCGACGACCTGCGATGTCATCGCGTTTCGCGATGGCTTTCCAATGCATGTTGGTGCCAACGATACGCAGCGATTGATTTCCGGCGAGATGGTTTATACGGGCGTGCAGCGGAGTCCGATCTGTGCGGTGAGTCATACGGTGCCCTATCGTGAGCATCTATGTCCCGTGGCGCACGAGTATTTCGCGACGACGATTGACGCCTATGTCATTCTTGGTGACTTGCCGGAGGATACGGCGTGCCATTTTACCGCTGACGGTCGAGCAGCGACGAAGGCCTGTTGCCGCGCTCGTTTGGCGCGGGCCATCTGCGCCGATAGCGAACAGTTCAATCATCGCGATGCCGTTGCGATGTCCCAGGCTGTGGCAGAAACGCAAGCCGAATTGCTGGCCAGCGCAATTGAACGCGTGATGCAGCGACTTGCTGACACGCCCTCGTCAGTGCTCGTTACCGGCCATGGGGATTTTCTGGCACGCCGTGCACTCGATCACTTGGGCATTGCGCCGCAGGTCACGACGTTACGACAGCAGTTGGGTGCGAACATCGCCCGCTGCGCGACCGCGCACGCACTGGCCGTCGTGGCCAACGAATTGATGGGGCCGTGAGTGACGGACGAGTACGATGCGTCGAGTAATCAAAATTGGCGGCAGCCTCATGGAACGTTTGTTGTGCGACTGCACGCCGCTGTCGGTTTGGCTGACCGCACAGACTCCGGCCACGAATCTCATCATCACCGGCGGAGGAGTTTGGGCGGATGCGGTTCGTGAATTGTATCGGCGTGGCGCCACAACAGATGAGTCCGCTCATTGGCTGGCCATCCGGGCAATGCAACTGACTTCGTCCTTACTTGGTGCACTGCAACCGACTTGGCAAACTGATCCTGGTTGGATGTCCCACCTCGACTGCGGTTCATGTCGCACTGCGGAGGGGCGCGTCCACGACGCCTTGCATAACGCAAATTACTTGCTCGATCCGCATCAATTCATGCGCGAGATCGAACCCCAGGCGCCGGGAGAACGACTGATTGTCGGTTGGCAAGTCACCAGTGATTCGATCGCAGCGCGATTGGCGGAAGTGATCGATGCGGATGAGCTGGTTCTGTTGAAGTCGTGCCGTCCAGCAGATCGTGTATTTTCGCACGATCTAGCGACTAAGTCGTCGGACTACAACTGGCTGCATCTGGCGTCGGTAGGCTATGTCGACAAGTGGTTTCCGCGAGCGGCTGGCAGCGTCCGCTCGATTCGCATCGCGGTGCTCTGAGAACCGCCGAAGCTCCCACTTCAAAACTCGATATTCGATATTCGATATTCAGAATTCTCTACCACCACCAGCGACCACCGACGTGCGGGTTTTCGTTGCGGACTTCGGCAACTCGCGGGCTGACTTGCGACTGTGAAGCAACTTGCCAGTTGTCGATCTGGACACCGCCGGAAGCCGTAATCAGAAATTCACGGTTGCGTTTGACGAAGCTGCATTGCGTCGCGACCGTCTTCGGTGGGTTCCATGCTTGTAGGGTGAAGTCGTTGTTTTCGCCAGTCAGCGTCGGCAGCGGGCATTCGGCTCGCTCGATCAGTTGCTCCTTGCGGACCAACGCGGCGATGACGCTGATGTCCATCAAGTTGCGGAGTTGTCCGAAGACAGCCGCTTCACGCGACAGTTCATCATATTGGCGAGTCATTTGTTCGGCCCAACGCGTGGCGATGGGATTGGTGCGACCAGCGACTGCCTTGATGCTGCCGTCGTCACTGACGAGGCTATCCTCTGTCTTTACTTGCACGCCTTGACCGCGTAGTTCCCAAGCGAGTCCGTCTTCGCTGCGGGCCAACGGTTCGTAATCACATGCGAGCCACCAACGGGGCATCATGTTGTTCAGTTTAGCGCGGCTGTCGGCCAGCATTTCCAGGAAGCTCGGCAGTGTCTGCAGCGGTGATTCTTCCAACTGCATGGCGATTCGCTTCATGCGGTAGTCGGCAGCGACCAACACGCGGGCGAAGTGGCTCGATTCCGGTACACCGGTAATCGTGATTTGTTGTGGTCCGAGCGCCTCAGCCATGCCGGTCACGGCTTCCGGGCTGAACCGTTTTTGACTCTTCACAAAACGCCGCATGGCTGCGGTGCCTTCCGCCGTTGGGTCGATCGAACAGCTGATCGCTTCGTCGGCTTGGTAGGCGGTGCGAAACGCGACGATCAAATCTTCCAATTGAATGACCGGGCGTCCAGTTGTCTTGCCGACAACTTGGCCCAGCTGATTGACTCGCCAACCCTCACCAGGACCGACTAGTACAATGTCGTTTTGTTCGGGGTACACCAGCACGTATTGCACACGCTGCAAGCCAGCCAGAAAACGAATCTCGTCAGGCAATTTGCCGAACTCTTTTTGAGTGGCCTCTGCCATGGCTGCTTCCAGCTGGCGGAGCGAGATGCGACGCAAGCCGAGTTGCGTGTCCAGCTCCGGCGGCACTGCGGCCAGTTGCGCTTCGACGGTTTGGCGAAGCGATTGAGCTTCCTCGGTGGACGGCTCCGAGAGCACGCCACGGGCGTCAATCGACACACCACCCACGGCTCCGTTACGGAAGAAACCGCCGGCCCAAGTTGCTTGAGGAATCAACAGGCTGGTGGCCAGGACGAGACAAAGGTAGCGGCAAATGACGGGCAATCGCATGTCAGCTTTCCGTGAGGGTGCGCGGATAGAGCTTGTCTAAGTTCTCCAGATACTGTTTTTAGAATATCTAGAGGCCGGCTGCGAATCAAGAAACCACGCACACAAAACCGTCCAGGCCAGCAAAACCGTCCAGGCCAGCGCTAAATAGTCGGAACCAATCCCCGGGGGCAAACCGACGCTAGCGCGTGGCGACGAACTGGGGGACGAGTTCGCCATTGGTACGCAGTTTAGAAAACAGGTACGCATTCGTCGGGCATCGTTACGCAGTCGTCGGGCATCGGCGCCAAGCCTAATTGTCATGTGTTCCGGGCCAACGCCCCAGCAGATTGCCTAGCCCAGTCCGCAGGGCTGGGATCTTTGACGGAAAAGCTAGCGGCGTTGGGACTTGGAACTTGCCTCCGACCTTGGGTTGCGGATACAGTTGTAGGATCGAGGTTCCTCGATATCTGCCGCTGACGTACCACCCTTGGGCCGATTTTCCCTCCTTACTATCTAAAAATATTTGCGCGGAGGACGTTCCGCGAGGTCAATGCTGGCGTATCTGGTCATCCGAGAAGGCTCCAAGTGGACCGATGTGTTCCGTCTCGTCGCGGGCCGTACGGTTACGATCGGGCGCGCTCCGACCAATCAGATTGTGGTCAAGGACGAGCGGTGCAGCCGGCACCATGCCGAGATCTTTCTGAGCGAGGGGCAGTGGATTCTGCGCGACCTGGATAGTCGCAATGGCACGCTGGTCGGTGAGAAACGCGTGATTGGCGATCACACCTTGGCAGCCGGCGAAGTCGTGCGGGTCGCTCATGCCCAGATGGCATTCGTCCACGATCTCTCAGCGGCGTTTCCCGAGCCCTTGCCGGAGCCGAAGCAAGAAGAGACCGTGCTCGGCGGCATGGATGAAGACGACGTGCTCGCTTCGCACGAGCCCACCACGATCACGCATCGCCGGGGCCAGACGCGATTTCTGGAGCGGCGGAATGAGGAGGACGACGCTCACATTCCGCGCGTCGGTCGCGCGGCGGCGAAGTTGTGTCGGATTGCTTTCGAGTTGGCCAATCAACCGGATGCGGTGGCGGTTGCCAATCGCGCACTCGACGGGCTGCTCGAAGGAACCCACGTGAATGCCGGTGCCGTCCTGTTGGTGCCGCGCGATTTCACAGGGGTTCCCTCCGGGGCCGACCTGCAGATGATTGCTTCGCGCACTCAGGAAGGTGTCAAGTATCATCGGGTGTCAAATTTTCTCGCGACCATGGTGATGCGCGAGGGCGAAGCCGTTTTGGCTCGTAACGTCGAAGGCGACAGCACGTTGGGCAGCCGGGACAGCCAGGGCGAGATCCATGCGACGAGTGTGTTGTGTGCGCCTGTGCGACAAGAGGGCAAAGTTGTCGGATTGATTCATTTGTATTCGACGTTGCCCGAGGTGGCTCCGGATCCGGACGATTTGGAATTCTCGTTGGCGGTCGCCGATAACGTGGCGCTGGCTCTCAAGTCATTGAACCGTCAGCAGGAGCTTGCCGAGAATCTCAACGTCACGCAGGGCGAAGTGCAGCAGCTGCGTCAGCAGCTGGGCGCGGCCAGTGAAATCGTCGGGACGAGCCGCCGCATGTATCAGGTGCAGCAAGAGGTAGCGCGGGCGGCTCCGAGTCGCGCGACGGTGCTGATTCGTGGCGAGAGTGGTGTTGGCAAGGAGTTAGTCGCTCGCGCGGTGCACTACGCCAGCCCGCGGCGCAAGGGGCCGTTCGTCTGCTTGAACTGTGCGGCCCTGTCCGAAACGTTGCTCGAAAGCGAACTGTTTGGTCACGAACGCGGGGCATTCACTGGTGCGACCGATCGCAAGATCGGCAAGTTCGAGGCGGCCGACAAAGGCACGTTGATGCTGGACGAAATTGGCGAGATGAGTCCGACGATTC
>JAGQPK010000044.1 GCA_020426755.1 Planctomycetales bacterium | reverse complement strand
AATCCTCTTGGCTTTTGATATGCGTGAAAGCAATCGTATTCCCGAGCCCCAGCGTTGGCATGTAGCAGAGCAGGTGGAAGAGGATCAGTCGAACGAGCAAATCACCGCTCTCAGGGCCTTTGGCGGCAGCACCCGGCAGGAAACACAACGCGATGCCCCCCAGCAGCATCAACACGCCCATCACTCGCTCTGAAGCAAACAACCGATCGGCAATCAGCCCCAGAAAAAGCGGTGCGATGATGGCCGCGATCGGCGCCATGGCGTATGCAGATGCGACTGAATTGCCGAGACCATTGGCTACGAGTGCCGCAGAAAGTGTTGCGAACCATGAACCCCACGTAAAAAACTGCAGGAACATCATCACGGAAAGCAGGGTCACGACACGTGACGAGCTTTTGACCGAATCGTCCATTTGCTGGATTCCCCTCTCAACAAAACACCATTTTGCGTGTGCCGGAGACTCACCGATCGCCGTTGACGCAGCGCGAACCAAGTACGCAGCCAGGCCGTCGCGACACGCTCTCGAATGAATGAACCAGTCTAGTGAAACACACCAGCCTGCGGAACTAGGAAACCGCACCAGGTAGCTGCTTTGCAGATCCGTTTTAGACGATTATCCTGCGGTAAGTCGGCGGTGTCGGTCGCACCAAGAGAGCAGGCATTGCGAGGAGTCGCGAAATGGTCGAGCTGGTAAAGTTGTGGTTGGCTTGCATTCGGCATCTCGCTGCGTGGCCGCCAACTCGATGTCATTCGATCGTGTGCGTGTTTTGTGTGTGTATCACGTGTCGCTTGCCGTTCGCGAACGCTAACTCACTGAAAGTTGGCTTTGCGCAGGCCGACATTACCCCCGACGTGCAGGCCGAGCAGCCGGTGTGGCTCGCCGGATACGGTTGGGGACGCCGGGCAACTGCGGTGCACGATTCAATCTTCGTGCGTACGTCGGTATTGGACGATGGGCAGCGACGGATTGCCATCGTGGGGGCTGATGTCATTGGACTACAGTATCCGGAAGTCGAGCGGATTCGCGCAGAGCTGCCTGGTTTTGCCTATGTACTCGTCGCCAGCACGCACAATCATGAGGGGCCCGACACGATCGGCATCTGGGGCAAAACCCCATTCCAACGCGGTGTTGACTCCGGCTATTTAGACCGCGTTGTCGCAGCCGTTGTCGGCAGCGTCAAGGAAGCAGCACGAAAGTTGCAACCCGCAACCGCTCACTTCGGCGCCGCCAGCGATGCGTCACTCGTGGGCGATAGTCGTTTGCCGGAAGTGAAAGATGCGACGCTGCGAACAATTCGGTTCACTGCCGCCGCCGAACCGAGCAAGAACCTCGGCATGCTCGTCCAATGGAACTCACATCCCGAGTCGATGGGACCGCACAACACGGAAGTGACTGCCGACTTTTGTGGTGTTACTGTTGCCTGTCTAGAGCGTGAACATGCTTGCCCCGTAGTGTATTTGTCCGGCGCAATCGGTGGACTGTTGGCCCCGCCACGAGACTTTGTTGATGCGGCAACCGGCGAGCGGCTCCGTGAAGGCGACTTTAAGTTCATGAACGCCTATGGCACCGCTGTCGCTGAACTCGCGAACCGGGCACTGCGCGGTGACTCTGAAGTGGCACTGACGCCGTTTGCGTGTCAAGCGATGCAGATCTCAATTCCGCTAGCGAATCCTCTCTATCGCACAGCACGGATTGTCGGCGTCGTGCACCGGCAGGGCGTGTTGTGGACAGGAGACTTTCATGACGTTCGTAAGCCACATGCGATCATGACCCCCGATGATTTTGCCGTTAAGACGGAAGTCGGTTGTCTGAGACTCGGCGACTTTCATCTCGTTGCGATTCCCGGCGAATTGTATCCCGAGTTAGTGTACGGGGACTTTCAACAACCACCTGATCCTGCGGCCGATCATCATGAAAGCAAGTTCGAAAAACCAGTGGCTCAACTGTTTCCTACTGACAAGTGGATGATTGCTGGCCTCGCGAACGACGAAGTCGGTTATCTCATTCCCAAAAGCCAATGGGATTGGGATCCGCCGTTCGCCTACGGACGCCAACGTCCTCAGTATGGCGAGATCAATAGTTGTGGACCGGAGTCGGCACCCATCGTCATGCAGGCGCTTGACGAATGTGTTCGTCAATTGACTGACGCGCAGAACCCAGCCGCGCCAGAATGATGACGCGACTGCGGTAAAAAGCTTCACACTCTAAGCATTCTCGCATTCGCAATGCCCGGCGGACATTATTCAGTTTTCGCTGCCGCTTCATACTCGGCGTACTTCGCCGCGACACCATATTGCTCAGCATTGCCACGATGGAAGATCACGCGATACTTCATCGTGAAATCTTGGCCGGCGGCCACTTCATGCTGACCATTTGCACCGTTGCCCGCAAATTGTGAAGCACCGAACGGGTTTGCAGCAAACAGTCCGTAGTCCCGCGCATGCCAGTAAGTCGGGTGACCGTGATTCTGGGGATTGTCAAAGAAGGCGATCCCAACTGGCTGGTCGTTAATCGTACCATCGTAGTTGACCCACTTGGCACGTTTTCCCCACACGGCAGCATTCTCGACTCCTTCACTATTTGTCGAGTGACCTGCAGCGGTTGTCACGCCGCGTTTAGCGTCGTTGGAAAGACGCAGATTCGGATGGACTCGCAACGCTGCCATACCTTCCTTGGTATCACCAAACACCAACGGTTGCTCGCCGGCGTGATAAGTAACCTGCCAATCAATGGAACGTGCTTGTTCATTAGCGGAGAACACGTAGGTCACCGTTTCCGTGCAGACAACATTGCCTTGTGGATCGATCAACTTGTCCTGCAGTTGAATCGCTTGCTGGCCGTTACCAAGTTCGACTAACTCAGCTTTCTCGTTTAGGATCTTCCCTTTCTCGTCCCAGAAACTCACGCCGTTGACGTCGCCGTGAGCGACCCACATTGACTTGTGATGAGGGTGGTCGTTCGATTCACCGTCCACTTCTTTCATCGGATTGTTGCGAGTCATAGGAACTTGGCCGGGACCGTAGATCGGGTAAACAATTGGCTTGGCGTACGTTTTGTAATCGATCTCGCAAAACGGTTGGCCGCCAGCGTCCACCACGAATTTGCCCTCGGCCGGAGTGATTTGAATGGGCAACTCAGCCGCGCCGCTGCGCAGGGTGAAGTTCAGTAGACAAAACAGGCCGCACGCGACGCGACCCAACTGCGAAATCCAAGTTCGATGTTTAATCACCGCCGTCAAACTCCTGGGCTAACCTGAGCAATAAGAATTGGCACATTAACGCACAGTTTAAGGCGAATGACGGCGAAAATCCATCTTGCTTGGCGTGAATCACGCGTATCAAATTTGTTACCATGAGGGTGTGAATCGTGGGTCATGTAGCGGTGATCGCGAGCGACCCGCACGATCGTCGACACAATCACTTTTCTGACGACTTCAAAGAACATCAGGCGGAATTCGTACTTTCTGGGAGAATCTGCGATGGAGCGATTTGCTCAAAGTGTACGCACGCGAGTCCTACTGACGGTGGTGCTGTCTTGTACATTGGCGGGCTTCGATCCCAGCCTGGCATCTGTCGCGGCACAAGAACTGTCGTCACCCCGCACGGGCCGCAGTTTGGAACACGCTGAATCGCTTTCCCAAGCGTTTCGCGCTGCCGCTCACACTATTCTGCCGACGGTTGTAAAGATCCAATCGACGGTCAAGGAACGTCGGATTATTCGACGTCGGAACTCGGATGGATTTGATCCCTTTGAAGGATTTTTTGGCCCCGGCTTTGGCGGCATGTTTGAGCAACGAAAGCCCCGACAAGAAGGCATGGGATCTGGCGTGATCATTCGCGCGGATGGTCTGATCTTAACCAACAACCATGTCGTTGACGGTGCGGATATCGTCAAAGTTGAACTGTCGGATGGACAGGTATTCACCGCCACCGACGTGCGGACTGATCCGGAAACCGACATCGCGATCTTACGCTTGAAGGACGCCGATAAGCTGCCTGCCGCGCGGTTGGGCGATTCCGACGCGCTGGACATCGGTGACTGGGTGTTGGCAGTCGGCAATCCGTTTTCCTTAGAGGCGTCGGTTAGCGCGGGAATCATCAGCGCGAAGGGCCGGTCGCTCGATTCTGCGTCGCGCGCCAGCTTCTTGCAAACCGATGCGGCCATCAACCCTGGCAACTCGGGTGGACCGCTGGTCAATTTGCGAGGCGAGGTCATTGGCATCAACACCGCGATTGCTTCGTCTTCCGGCGGCTATCAGGGAATTGGCTTCGCGGTGCCGGTCAATCAGGCCAAGTGGGTGATCGAACAACTATTGGAAAAAGGCTCGGTCAGTCGCGCATGGCTCGGTATCGGAATTGCCGACCTGGACGCGGCCACTTTGCGCGCCTTGAACCTTGATCCGCGCACGCACGGGGTGCTCATCAGTCAGGTAACCGATGGTGCTCCCGCTGCGCAAGCGGGACTGCGACCGGGTGACATCATTGTTGACTTTGCTGGTACGAGCATTAAGAACTCCGCTGATCTGCAACGTGCTGTCGAGCGTGCTCCGCTTAATACGATGCAATCTATTCGCGTGTTGCGCGATGAACAGCACGTGGACTTTAAAGTCCGAACCGAACCACTGCCACAAGAACCGATTGTGCAGCGGCAAACGGACGAACTTGAAGAGGAAATTGACGTCGAAAATCTGGGGTTGCAGGTTGCCGACATGACTCGGGCGATCGCTCGTGAACTACGCTATCCCGCCAATACACGCGGCGTCATTGTCGTACGCGTGACGAACGACGGAATGGCGGCGCGGAGCGGTTTGCGTCCTGGCATGTTGATCACGGAAGTGAATTCGGTCGCCATCGCAACAGCCGACGAACTCGAACAAGCCTTGTCCAAGGTTGACTTCGCCGTGGGCGTACCCTTGACCGTAAAGATTCCAGGTACCGGTAGCCGACTGCTCGTCTTGAGGCAACGCTAATCGCCGTCCCGTCGAAATCACGATGCGAACAATGCCATGAAACACGAAGTACGCCGAATCCTGCAGTCGTTCTTTAACGAGGCGACGGAACCCTACGGTGCAACCTGTTGGTGCCCGTCTGCTGACATCTATCGCGCGCAGACACGCTGGCTCGTCAAGTTCGATCTCGCCGGTGTGCGCCCCGAAGACTTGCAATTGCGTACCGAAGGTCGACGGTTGGTGGTCTCAGGCGTGCGACGGGACTTTGCCATCTTGGAGCAGCAGCAAGCTTATTCAATGGAGATCTCGTACAACCGGTTCGAACGCGCGGTTGAGTTGCCGCTGGACCTCGCCAGCGCTCAAATCGAAACCGACTATCGCGACGGCATGCTGCTGGTCGTCATTACCCCGACAGCTTGAAGGTAACCACGTGGCCGATTACACCAAGCCCCTGCCCGTACTGCCGCTCAAGACTAGCGTGCTGTTTCCACATCAAATGTTGCCATTGGTCGTGGGGCGACCGAACTCAATCGCTGCGGTGGAAGCCGCACTCGCGACGGAAGACAAAACGGTCGCAATCTTCTCTCAATTGCAGGACGAGACTGAGGATCCACGCGGTGAAGACCTGTTTACCGTCGGTACATTGGCCGTAATTCGTAAGATGGTTCGCAACGACGAGATGATTCAGATCGTCGTGCAGGGCATCGAACGCGTCCGGTGGCAGGAAGAGGTCACTGCCACGCCGTATCTGACTGCGCTCGTCAACCCAATTCCAACACCTGAGGATTGGGATACGAACGAAGAAGCTTTGCATCGCGAAATACTCACAATTGCGTCGCAGATTCTTTCGCACATTAATCCGCAGGCGCAGTCGGCGCTGCAACAGATGATTGGACAAGTTGAGTCACCCATTCACCAAGTGTATGTACTCAGTTCACTCATCTCACTTAAGATCGAAGACGAACAACGTTTGCTGGCGGCCGCCACACAACATGAGGCGCTAGAACTCATGCACGAGTTCTTGGTGCACGAGCTACGAGTTCTTGAAGTACGCAAGAAGATATCCGAGCAAGCGCAGTCCGAGCTTAGCCGAGAACAACGCGACTACGTACTGCGCAAACAACTGCGGGCGATTCAGGCGGAACTCGGCGAAGAGAACCCCGAGCAAGCGGATGTGGCCGAATTGCGGCGGCGTGTCGAAGAAGCCGATTTGCCAGAGTCGATTCGCAAGGAAGTCGATCGCGAACTTGCGCGGATGGAGCGGCTGCCATCCGCCGCTCCAGACTATCAAATTACACGCAGCTATCTCGAGTTAGTTGTCGAGCTGCCCTGGAAACGTACTACCTCGGATCAGCTTGACCTCCTGCACGCTCGTGACATCTTGGACCGCGATCATTTTGGGCTCGAGAAAGTCAAAGCTCGCATCATCGAGCATCTCGCCGTCATGAAGTTGAACGCCTCGGCCCGCTCACCGATTCTGTGCTTTGTGGGACCGCCGGGCGTGGGCAAGACATCATTGGGGAAATCAATCGCGGCCGCGCTGGGACGCGAATTTGTGCGCGAAAGTTTGGGCGGTCTGTCGGACGAAGCGGAATTGCGCGGACACCGCCGCACTTACATTGGCGCTATGCCAGGCCGAATCATCCAAGCGATGCGACGCGCGGGCGTGCGTAATCCTGTCATCATGCTTGACGAGATTGACAAACTGGGACGCGACTTTCGTGGTGATCCGGCGGCGGCATTGCTCGAAATCTTAGATCCAGCCCAGAACAATCAGTTCCGCGACAACTACTTGAACTTGCCATTCGATCTGTCGCAAGTGTTCTTCATTGCGACTGCCAATACACTCGACACGATTCCTCGACCGCTGCTCGATCGGATCGAAGTGCTGGAAGTCACGGGCTACAGCGACGACGAGAAGTTTCGGATTGCGCGTCAGTACCTACTGCCGCGTCAGTTGCTGGATGTTGGGCTGACGAGCGAACAACTTGCATTGACCGATGCTGCCTTGATGAAGTTAATACGCGGATACACGCGCGAATCGGGTGTGCGTTCGCTTGAACGAACGATCGGCAGCGTCTGCCGCAAGGCCGCCACGGCATTCGCGAGTGGTCGCACGGATACGCTGACGATTGATGCCGCCGACATCGAGCCGATGTTGGGACACGAACGATATCGCCTTCAAGATTTGCGGAAGAAGATTGAGCCCGGAGTCGCCGCTGGTCTGGCATGGACTCCCGTTGGCGGCGAAGTGCTGTACGTCGAGGCCGTTTTGTTGCCCGAGTCAAAGGAACTTGCACTAACCGGGCAGTTGGGCGATGTCATGAAAGAGTCGGCGCGGACGGCACAGAGCTTCGTGCGGTCGCGATGGGCCGAACTCAGTTTGGAAAAGCAGGCCTTGCAATGCGGCGTGCACATCCACGTACCCGCCGGTGCCACTCCCAAGGACGGGCCTTCGGCAGGTGTCACGATGGCCACTGCACTTGCGTCACTCTACTCGCATCAGCCTGTCCGCCGGGATGTGGCGATGACCGGCGAGATTACTCTCAGCGGTCTCGTATTGCCAGTCGGCGGCATTCGCGAAAAAGTTCTGGCCGCCCATCGGGCAGGAATGAAACTGATCATTCTGCCGAAAGCCAATGAACCCGATCTGGATGAATTGCCGGAGGGCGTTCGCGACGAGCTGCAATTCGTGTTTGCCGAAAATGTGGAGGAAGTCGTGGCGGCAGCCATACCAACGCTGACGCCGCACCTGCAACCTTAGTCGGTGTGAGCAGCGGTCGCCGTGGCGGCCTCCATGATCTTCTGTTCAGTGGCTTCCTGCCGCGAAAACTCCGCTGTCAACCGCCCTTCGGCCAGCACCAGGATGCGATCTGAAACAGTGAGCAGTTCCGGCAACTCGCTTGACGTGAGAATGATCGAGATACCTTCGCGGCAGAGTGTGTCCATCAGTCGGTATAGCTCTGCTTTCGCACCAACGTCGACGCCACGCGTCGGATCATCCAGCAGCAGCACTTTCGGATTCGTAAGCAGCCAGCGACCGATAATCGTCTTCTGCTGATTGCCGCCGCTCAAGCTGGTAATGGCAGCCTCCATGCCCGCCGTCTTCACGCCCAGCCGCTGGATTGAATCTTGCACCATCGTACGCTCTTGGCCAGCCCGCAAGATTCCGGCGACGCCGGTGCGCTGCAAATTGCACATGCTGATGTTCTCACGCACCGTCATTTGCGCGAAGATGCCTAGCCGTTTGCGATCTTCCGTAACCATCGCGATCCCGGCATTCTTGGCGTCACTCGGATGCCGAAAGCGGACGGGGCGGTCCTCTAGATAGACCTGCCCTTGGCACGCTTCCGTTGACGCGCCAAACAGACACTCGAGCAACTCAGTGCGGCCGGCGCCCATGAGTCCGGCGATGCCCAAGATCTCGCCGCGGCGCAGTTTGAATGAGATATCTCTCAATCGCCA
Source organism: Planctomycetales bacterium (assembly GCA_020426755.1). GTDB lineage: Bacteria > Planctomycetota > Planctomycetia > Pirellulales > Pirellulaceae > JAGQPK01. The sequence continues at coordinate 5,855 of JAGQPK010000044.1, read as the reverse complement.
GGCACGCGCGTGTCCTGGCCACGGTCGCGAGAGTTGTCGCACTTCCAACACAACGTCGCCAATTTCGCGGGCGTCTTGCAAGTTCATCGCATCGATCTCGCGACCCACCATCAAATGCGTGATCTCGCGCGGCGAAGTATCGGCGCGATTGAGTGTTTCGACGTGGCGACCATCACGGAGCACCGTGATCCGATCCGATAGGCGAAACACCTCGTCCATCTTGTGCGAAATGTAAAGAATCGTAACACCCCGTTGCCGCAATCGCTCGATTACGCGATACAGCCGTTCGACTTCTGATTCGGTCAACGCGCTCGTCGGTTCATCCATGATCAGGATGTCCGTATTGAGTGACAACGCTTTGGCAATTTCCAACAATTGTTGATCACCGACGCGCAAGGAACCGGCTGGGGATTGCGGGTCGACGTCGCATTCCAGCTCTTGCAATAACTTGCGCGTCTCGGCGTTCATGCGGCGTTGATCGAGCAGTCCCAGACCGCTCCGCAGTTCGCGGCCCAAGAACACATTGGCCGACGCCGAAAGCTGTTCGACCAGATTCAATTCTTGATGGATGATGCTGACGCCGGCAGCTTCGGCACTGCGCGTGTTGCGAAACCGGACTGGGGTGCCGCGGATTAGCAATTGCCCCTCGTAGTCGGGAATGACGCCCGATAGGATCTTCATCAATGTGCTCTTGCCCGCGCCGTTCTCACCGCAGATCGAATGCAGTTCGCCGGGCATGATGTCGAACGATACGTCTTCCAAGGCCACGACGCCGGGATAGCGCTTGGTGACGCTTTGGATGGAGATCATGGGCGTTTCGTTGGCGTTCATAGCTGCTCCACGTCTCCTGCAAAACTAGACCGTTCGCTTGATGCGAAAAACTTCCCACAACTTCCAAGCGAGCAAGCCGAGCAGGGCGACGATGCCGGTCGCCAACCCGAAGCTGATTTGTTTGGAGAAGACGAACACGATGATTCCCATCAGCAGGGCCAAGATTGGCACCGTGCAAAAACCGAGCACGCCGGGAAACATCTCTTTGCGAGTGCCGCTGTTCTGTCGTCGCATTTCGTTGAAGGCCACTGCCAACACAACCAGGAACCCGACGATCAAACCTTGATAGTCATCCGAGCCGGCCTGCACGATTTTGGCAACCGCATCCATCACAATGCGTAGGAAGAGCACGCCGAGCATCACACCGGGGATGGAGCCGATGCCGCCCTGCAGGCTGCAGCCGCCCACAACGGAAGCTGCGATGGCGCTCAGTTCGTAACCGACCGCCATTGTCGATGGATCGGCGGCAGTGATCTTGGCCGTATACAAAATGCCAGCGATGGATGCGGTGACTGCACCGATCGAATAGGCCAGCCACTTCAGCAAATCGGTGCGAATGCCGCTCAGTCGCGCCGCATCTTCGTTACCACCAAGTGCATACAAATGCCGTCCAATCACGGTGCGATTCATCAGGAACCAACACAGTATGCCGAGCACGAGAAACACGACGGGCGCGACCCACCACTCGCGTAGCTTCAAGAAATGAAGATCTTCGGCGCGAACCTTGGTGACTTGGTTGCCGAGTTCGGCAGTGACCGCTTGATTCAAGATCTTCGCGAGGCTGCGCAAGCCCACGAGCGACGCCAGCGTGGCGACGAACGGTGGTAGTTTGACGCCTGTAATCAACCAAGTGTGAAACGTGCCGACAATCAACCCCACTAAGATCGCCGCGCCAATGGCGATTGCCACGACGCCGATCCCAACATCCGTCGCATCCGGCTGACCATTGTCGCCCACCGGCGCGAGCAACAACATCACTAGGCCACAGGTTGATCCGCTGAAGACAATCACCGAACCACTCGAGAGATCGATGCCTCCCGAGATGATGACGATGGCGGCACCCAGCGAGAAGATGCCGAGTAACGCCGTTTGCTGCACGATGTCCTGGAAGTTACGTCCAGGCTGCATCAAGTAATCGCGGTTGAATAGCAGCGTGACGCCGATCACGGCGATCACCGCCAGCACGAGTCCCAGTTCGTTGCGATATCGTGTCGCCCAACCTGGGGACGTCGAATCCGTGCGTTTCGCATTCGCCATCGACTGTTCTTGCTCCACGAAGGAATTCTGATGTGTTGCGTCGTGGCAATGCGAACATGCTTGTGACGACGTAAGCAAATTCGGCGGCCTATGAGCCCTTCAGGTTGCGTTCGTTCATCCAAGCACGGAATTCGTCGTAGGTGAAGAACTGAGTGCTGTCGTTGAACTTTACGTTCTTGAGTGGTGAATCTGCGTTGGGTACGACAACTCGCAACTCGGTGGTCAGGATGTCACCTCGCTCTTGCGTGAAGGTCTTCGTCGCTGGGTCGTAGGCGGGATAAAGCTCTTGAATCGCGGCCCCGTCGTCGTCGATCAACGCCTTCATCAGCTTGGTGCCCAAGTATCCCATCTGATACGGGTTCTGCACAATCATTGCGTCGATCATGCCGTTGGCCATATCATCCAAGGCAGCAGGAGCGGCGTCGAAGACGACCACCTTCACCCTGTCACGAATCTCACGTTCTTTGACCACGTTGACAATCGCGTGTGCGTTGTAGGCCCAAATGCCGACGAGTGTATCGAGCTTAGGGCTCGTGTTGAGCGCCGTCTTTACGTTTTCTTGAGCTTGGTTTTCGTCGCCCTGATCCGCCAGGCTGTCCGCCTCTTTGAATTTGTCGCCGGCACCTTCTTTGAAACCTTGAATCCGTTCGATCGCGTTGGCAACGGTCTTCAAGCCAACGAACGTCGCGTACACGCCACCGTCGGGACTTAGACCTCGCGCCGCCTTGCCTAGCTCTTGTCCACCTTCCACGTTGTTGGTGCCCAGATAGCCGAACCGCGTGGATGGATCGTCCATATCCGAGTCAACCGTGATTACATGCACGCCGTTGGCTCGTAGCGCCTTCATCGCATCGGCGATGCCAATGTTCTTGGCATCTACTGACGAGATCGCGACGGCGGCAATTCCCGTTTGCGTTGCATACTGATTTAGCTTGTTGATCTGCGCTTCATCGGAGAAGTCGCCCTTGTCGAGCACTGCCTCGAGATTGTGCGACGCCAGGTCGAGTTCTTTCGCTGCAGCATTCATACCTTCGCGCATCGCATCCCAAAACGGATCGTCACCGTTGGTCAACAGAATGATGCGGCGCTTGGCGGTGCCACCGCCGCTGGCTGCATTGTCCGTATTGCCTTTGTTGCAGCCAGTCAAAAACAGGGTGCTCGTCACCAGCAAAGCCAAGAGGCTTGCCACCGCCGTCAGTTTTCTGAGCATCGCCGTATCCAGTGATTAAGCATGAGGGGACGTGAAGGGATGCCGTGCAGGGGCCGAACATCTTGAAAACGCAGCGCCCGCAGCGGTAGACAGGTTACCCGAGGGAATCCCCGATTCTAAATGCGATAATTGCCACCGACAAGTAGCAGTGGTGTGACAGCGGGGCCCTCCGCCCACTTCAATTTCCGACTCAGATTTGCCACCGAATCAACCGATCCAACTGTTAAACACCCTTCTTTGCATTCCCGCCTCGTCTTTGAAATCCCGCCATATGAACCCAGCCTCAACCACGCCGCTTTCCGGCGGCATGCGTGCTCGCGCTGCCGGCAACTCGACCGCACCTAGCAAACTGCTCGGTAACTGGCAGCTTCACCAACCCCTTGCCGAAGGAGCGCTGACAAAGCTTTACACGGCACGGCCGTTGGGGTGCCCGCCCTCCTGGCCAGCCGACTATGTCGTTAAAGTTTTACGCGCCGACATGCGGCGAAACCCCGCAGCTCTCATGGCAATGCGACGTGAAGCCGAAGTGGGGCGGCAATGTTCACACCCGAATCTAGTCCCCATCTTGGAGACCCACGTCGATTCGGATTGGCCGCACATCGTCATGCCCCGTCTGGAAGGTGCGTCACTGGCGATGGTGATTGAACGAGTAGGCAAGCTCGTCGTGCCTCAAGCCCTCTGGTTGACTCGGCAAGTCGCGCAAGCTTTGCGGCATTTGCATTCGCAAGGGTGGCTGCACAGCGACGTCAAGCCGGCCAACATCATCGTGTCGCGGCAAGGTCACGCGACGCTCATCGATCTAGCACTGGCAATGCGACCAAGCGATTCGCTGTATTCACCCGAACGGCCCTTGGTCGGTACGATGGCCTATGTCGCGCCGGAAATGCTGACGTCGACTAGTTTGACGCACCCGGCCAGCGACATCTACAGTTTGGGTGTCACGTTGTACGAACTTATCTCGGGTCGCTTACCGTTTGGCTATGCGGAAGCCGCTCGGTTGGTCGAGGCACACTTGCGCGAGGTTCCCACGGACCTCGATCGCCTCGACTCACGCGTGCCTGGACCGATCAGCGATCTGGTCAAACGCATGCTCAGCAAGTCACCGCTCCGCCGACCACAATCGTGCGATGAGTTGATTGATGAGCTGACTGACTTGGAGATCGAAACGCTCCAATCGCGCTTGCCGGCAGAAGCCGTTCAACGCTTGGCGTAGCTATCGGCCAATAAGTCCATCGGGTGCACTAAGCGGAAACGCTGGCCTTGCTGCCGCGCTTCGCGCGCAATCTGCAACAGGCAGCCCGCATTGGCGGTCACAACCGTGTTGGCACCGGTCTCGAGAATTCGCTGCAACTTGCGTCGCGCCAAACGCTGGGCCATTTCGGGTTCCGTCAAGTTGTACGTTCCCGCTGCGCCGCAACAAAGTTCACTTTCGACGAGCTCCACGAGTTCAAGTCCGGGAATCTGTTGTAACAACCGGCGCGGCGCTTCGCGGATCTTCTGTGCATGTGCCAAGTGGCACGCATCGTGATAGGTCACTCGCTCGGCGTACTCGCGCTGCGGCGGGATCAATCCCAACTCGTCCAAGAATTCATGCACATCTCGAACCTTGTCGGCAAACGCCGTCAAGCCAGCCTGATCACCGCCTTGCCAGTGATGACCGTAGTCCTTCAACATCGAACCGCAACCGGCGACGTTGACGACGATTGCGTCAATAGACTTGAGATCGAACGCCCGCAAGTTCGTTTCGGCTAGCTCCCGAGCAGGTTGTTGCGCACCGGCGTGGTAGTGAATCGCTCCGCAGCACACTTGCTCCTGCGGAATGACGACATCGCAGCCGTTCTCTTGCAATACTCGCGCTGTTGCCCATTGCGTGGCACCGAACATGACATCGCCAACACAGCCGCGAAACATGGCAACGCGTGCGCGACGCTGGCCGATCGCCGGTAGTTCACTCGGCAGCGGTTTCAGCTGAGGGCCCAGCGGCGGCAACATCGCGACAAGCTGTTGCAGCCGCGGCGGCAGCAATCGCAGTAGACCGCTGGCTTGGACTAGGCGATCTAGCCGCAAGGTCTGCGCGATTCGGGCGGGCACGAGCGCTTTGGCCAACCGGTCGCGATGGGGAAACAATCCAAATAGAATCCAACGCCGAAACCAGTCGTCGCTTGACGATGCCGGTCCTGTTCCGGATTGCGACTCCGTCATGTTGACACGGAAGGGTTCGATCAAGCGCCCGTATTGAACACCGGACGGACAAGCCGACTCGCACGCGCGACAATCCAAACAGAGATCCAGATGGCGGCGCACGCTGGGTGTTAAATCCAAGCGGCCTTCCGTCACCGCGCGCATCAAATAGATTCGGCCACGCGGGCTGTCGTTCTCGTTGCCTAACTCGACGTACGTTGGGCAGGCCGACGTACAAAGTCCACAATGTACACAGTCGAGGAAGTACCGTTCATCGAGCGGCGCAGCCCCGCCGGAGCACGCTGACTGCGTCGGCGTATCCGCCGATGTTGATGGTGATTGGGGGGAATGAGTCATAGGTTGCCGTAAACGAAAC
>JAGQPK010000449.1 GCA_020426755.1 Planctomycetales bacterium | reverse complement strand
CACCAATGGAGGCATTGGCAAGGAGCCTCTGGCGAGTCGATTGATCAGATTTCGCAAGTAGTCGATTTGATTAAGACGAATCCCGATTCCCGACGTTTGTTGGTCAGCGCCTGGAACGTAGCCGATGTGCCGCGGATGGCACTGCCTCCCTGTCACGCCTTGTTTCAATTCTATGTGGCCGACGGCAGGCTTTCGTGTCAGCTGTATCAGCGGAGTGCCGATGTTTTTCTCGGCGTGCCGTTCAACATTGCTTCGTACGCGCTACTCACCCACATGGTGGCACACGTCACCAACTTAGGCGTGGGTGAGTTCATTCATACGCTAGGAGATGCGCATCTTTATTCGAACCATCTCGAGCAAACCAGGCTGCAACTTACACGACTACCGAGGGATTTGCCGCAACTCAAAATTGTGCGGCAGATCGACTCTCTCTCCAACTTCCGGTTTGATGACTTCCAACTTGACTCGTACAATCCGCATGCCGCCATCTCGGCTCCCGTTGCTGTATGACAACTGCCGAAACATTGTCACTGAAGACGAGCGAGGTGAAACGGATTCGCCAGCGATGTAACAATTTGATGCGGAGCGTACATGCGATTGTCTTTGATCGTAGCGGTCGCGGAAAATGGAACGATCGGTCGTGACGGAGATCTTCCGTGGCGACTGTCGGGAGATTTACGACGCTTCAAGAACATCACAATGGGCCACGCGATGATCATGGGACGAAAGACATTTGAGTCGATCGGTCGTCCTTTGCCTGGCCGCACCTCCATCGTGATCAGTCGCGATCCGAATTACGTGGCCGAAGGTTGCACGGTGGTAGCGAATTGGGAATCCGCCAAGCAAGCGATCCCAGCCGGCGTGGACGCATTCGTAATTGGCGGTAAACAGATTTACGAGATGGCGTTTGCCGACGTGTCGCGGATGTACTGGACGCAGGTACATGCGTCAGTGTCGGGCGACGTGGAATTCTCGAACGTGGATTGGAGCGAATGGGAGCTCGTGTACGACGAACCTCACGCTGCCGACGCCAACAACCAGTTTCCATTCAGCTTTCGCATGTACGATCGTATGACGTCAGGTCGTTAATCGTGCGACGAAGCTAGTTCGCCGTCACGCGGTTGCGTCGGTTTTCTAGTTCGCCGCAACGCCTAAGCGTCGGTTCTGTCCCGTCGCAGAGCCTCAATCGAGAAGAGAACCGCGGCTAACGCCTTTCGGCGAACGAAATCGCGCTTGATGACGTTAACTCTAACTAAGCGCGATCGATTGGAAACGCCAAGACGTCACTCAATTGCTGAGCACCCAACGCGATCATTGCGAGACGATCAAAGCCCAAGGCAACGCCGCAGCAATCGGGCAGACCGTGTTGCATCGCCTGGATCAAGCGATTGTCTTCTGGCAATCGAGCTTTTCCGTCCGATTGCCGCAGTGCGTTCGCCTGAGTCTGTCGCAGTTGCAACTGTGCCGCGTCCAGCAGTTCGTGGTAGCCGTTGGCCAGCTCGATTCCCTGTGCGTAAAGTTCGAACCGCGAAGCGACACGGGTTCCACGTTCATCATGCCGAATCTGTGCGAGCGCCGCTTGTGAAGCCGGATAGTCGCAAACGATCACTGGCGCTGTTACTCCTAAGCGTGGCTGTACGCGCTCCGCTAGTAGCAGATTGAGCCACTCATCGTGATCCGCTGACAGGAAGCTGTCAGACACTTGCAGGTTCGCGCTGGCAGCGCATCGTTTCAATTCCGCTAGAGAAGCGGTATGCGGGTCGAGCGCCAACGTTTGCAGAAAGGCATCGCGGTACGTTAGTCGCGTCGGCGCCTGACAATCAAGCACCGCGACGCACAAATCGGCAAGTCGCTGCATACCGCGCTCGAGCGAATCGCCGACGCAGTACCATTCGACCATGGTAAATTCCGGGTTGTGCAGCGGGCCTGCCTCGTCCTGGCGAAAGGCGCGTGTGACCTGATAGATCATCTCGGCACCGGCGGCCAGCAGACGCTTCATTCCGAACTCCGGCGACGTTTGCAGCCAAAAGTTTTCGCGTTCGCTGGCGCACGGCGGCTGAACAGGTACGGGATCGAGATAGCGATCGACCACCGTGTCGGTGGACAGCACCGGTGTTTCGACTTCCCACAGCCCTTGCTGCGCAAAGAAAGCGCGAAGCCGACTTAGCAGCTCCGCGCGTTGACGTAGTCGCTCGAGCGACGCCGTGGGACGCCACTTCGAATCGAGCTCGGACGGCAGATGTGCCGCCCCGTTGTCACTCGCATCAATACTCTTTGACACGCTCAACGTATTCGCAGGTGCGTGTGTCGACACGAATCAGTTCGCCCTGGTTGATGAAGGCCGGCGCCATGATCTCCGCGCCCGTCTCAACCTTTACAGGCTTGCTCACATTGGTGGCTGTATTGCCCTTCACACTCGGCTCGCAGTATTCCACCTTCAGGATGACGTGATTGGGAGGCGTCACGCCGATCGGATTGCCGTTGAACAACAGCATGGAGCACACGGTGCTTTCGCGAAGAAACTTCCAACTGTCGTCGACTTGATCCGCCGACAGTTCGTACTGCTCGTAGTTCGAGTTATCCATGAAGAAGAACATGTCGCCCTGTCGGTACAGGAACTGCGCGGAAATCTCTTCGATGTCGGCCGATTCGAGCGCATCGCCGCCCTTGTAGGTGCGATCCAACACGGTGTTGCGAATCAGATTGCGAAGCCGACATTTGTAGAGTGCATTGCCCTTACCAGGCTTCACGAAATTGCACTCAATCATCAAGTATGGGTCTCCATCGATTTGGACTTTGAGACCCTTGCGAAAATCGCTCGTATTGTAAACTGCCACAGTTCGTGTTCCGTAAACCAGGACGTTTAGTGGTTTCCCTGCCGCGCCGATTCGCCTAGCATAACGACGCTTATGCTGCGGCGGCCAGTGCACTGTGAACCCCAGCGTGCCTGGGATGCTCAGGGCGCTGCGAATTAAGTGATCGGCGTACGTGCTCAGCCAGACGATGCTCAGCGAGCCTTAGAACGCGGCCAAGTGTCAAACGAGCGTAATATCGTATCAGGTTCTCCAAAGCTTCAATAGTCCCATCTTTTTGGCTGTTCCGCTCGATGTGCGCTGCGTCTCGAACCGCTTCGAATTCTGATCCCGCCGCCCTAGCTGGTGGCTTGGTTGGCCCCGCCCCTTCCTCAGCCGAAAGCGCAAAACAGCGAACGGGTACACGGCCGGGCCACGGCAAGTCTGCCGTCGATTCACCCACCTCCGGACTGTCAATTGATGAAACAGCGACGCTAGCAGTCTCGGTGGACGCTTCGCCGATCAGCTGGCAGGAGGAGATGAAGCACGCGTTCCGGGATCCGAACGCATTGTGCGAAACGTTGCGGTTGCCGGAGGAGTTCCGCCGCAGTGCCGCGAACGTGGCAGCCGACTTCCCACTGTTCGCGCCGCGGCCGTTTGTCGCCCGGATGCGTGCGGGCGATGTTCATGATCCGCTGCTTCGGCAAGTCCTGCCACTGCCGGCGGAGCACGAGATGGTCGCCGGATTCACCACCGATCCGGTCGCCGATTTGGCCGCGCAGGCGACCCCAGGCGTGATCCGCAAATACGACGGACGGGCGTTGTTGGTGACGACCGGGGCGTGCGCCGTGCATTGCCGTTATTGCTTTCGTCGTCACTTTCCGTATGCGGAAGCTCCACGAGGTGCTGCTGAGTGGCACCAGACACTTGGGCAGTTGGCGGCGGACCCGGGTTTAGAGGAGTTAATATTCAGTGGTGGCGATCCCTGGACATTGCGAGATGACCAATGGACAACGTTGCTGGATTCGGCGACGAAACTCCAGCAGCTGCGGCGAATCCGCGTCCACACGCGTTTGCCTGTCGTGATCCCCCAGCGCGTGACGCGCGAATTGCTCGATTCGCTCCGCTCGTGCCAACTGCCAATCGTCATCGTGCTGCACATCAACCACGCTGCAGAGATCGACGGAGCGGTTGCCCAGGCAATCGAACAGTTGCGTTCCACACGTGCCCAGTTGCTGAACCAGGCAGTGTTGCTGCGCGGTGTGAATGACACGGTGGAATCGTTGGTTGAGTTGAGTCACCGACTGCTCGACGTCGGCGTGATGCCGTACTACCTGCATCAGTTGGACCGCGTCGCGGGCGCGGCCCACTTCGAAGTCCCCGAGGCTCAGGCACGCACATTATGGAGCCAAATGCAGCGTCGACTGCCAGGTTATGCTGTGCCGAGATGGGTGCGAGACGAACCCGGGGGCGCTAGCAAACGTTGGTTGAGCTAACTGTCGAGTGAGCAGCTACTACGTGCTGCCGCGCTGACTTCCAGGCCATAACACGGAACCGACAACCAACGACAAACCGAGCACACCGGCGGCGACGGCCGCGTAAAGATAGTAGCTCAATTCGGCATGGACCACGCGGTTCTCGATGTACTTCGGCGTATTGCGATAGTCGAGCGTCTGATCGCGGAAATGCACCCAGGCAGCCCAGGCGTCGAGTGGCTTTAGGGTATCGAGATCGATCGTGAGTTCACGGAACGCCGGCTTTTCAATGTTGATGGCAGCCCGCTGCGGCGAGATCCGCCAGTAGAGCATGGCAGCGGCCGCGATCATCAACACACCGCACACGAACGCGAGACCACGCTGAGTCGACCACGCTCGCTGTCCCGCCGACGAATGGGTAGGTGATGCACTGGGCAACAGTTTGAGTTCGCGCAGTGCAGGAACCAAGACCTGCGCGCCGCACGAACAGGTGACTGTTTCGCCAGCCTGCGTCAATCCGACACTCAGCGGAGCTTGGCACTCCGGACAGGGCAATATGAATCGATTCGACATGTGTTGCGGTGTTTCGAACAGAAGGCCAGACGCAAGTGGACGTTCGTATGTCGCTTTCTAGTTTTAACGCAATCGCAGCCAGCCGTCATTACGTACGAGCAACGCGCGATGGCTCGCGCGAATTTCACACGACGTTAAGATAGTGAAGCATCATTGTCGGTAACGGCGCGTCTTGAGTTGCGCCGCTGCGGTTACCACCTGAGTTGTT
>JAGQPK010000448.1 GCA_020426755.1 Planctomycetales bacterium | reverse complement strand
GGCCGAGGGCCCGTTCAACCAACAAGATGCACTCGTTGCGCGGGTTGGCGGATGTGGAGAACGGACTCGCGAGTTTCCGCGGGAGTTGTTGTAAGTGTCGATGTAATTTCATCGCGTAGAGGCTGTGAGATTTTAAGCAGGCCCGAAAATCCACGTGCTGAGATTTTGATTTCGTTGGCCATGAAGACGATGAAATCGCTCAGAAGGGCGAACTCAAACGGCCGGAAATCGACCTCTTTGGCGACAATTCCAAAAAATCACACTCGCGCAGCGATTGTTGACGGTAGGCCGGCGATTTATCGCCGGTTTGTAGCCGTACGGCGACACCTGTCGCGTAGCCATTTGAAACAATCGACTATTGCATCTGTACGAGCCGATATGCAGAGAGCTCGGACATTGCAGCGAAACCCTCACTCAGCGTGGGACAACAACGCTTCCTTCCGCATTGCTCACTTCAAACACAGTGATGACCCACTTCTGCGACGGCGGGTTGCATGCGGGTATTGCCGTGCAACACGGAGAACGGCTAGGAGCCGCAGCTCACTATGCCTTTCGCAATCCTTCGCAACTCCGTAATCCGCAGACCCGAGATGCAAAAGGACTCCTCGGTAATCCACTGCGTTGCAGATGCTGACGCTCGATTCTAAGATGGCGGATGGTGGAGCCGGGTTAGCGGGGTAACTTGTTAGGAATTGAGGGGATACATGGCGGGGCCGAGCGGTGAGCATGTACCGGGGCGGATGAATCGCGATTTGGGGCGAGCAGCGGAAACGGCACTGAGTCCGCCGATTTTTCTGAGCTCCGTTTATCGTTGCGATGATCCCGCTCAAGCCGCTGCGATGTTGTCTGGCGAATCGGACGGTTACGTCTATCAGCGTGATCGTCATCCAAATGGCGATTTGCTGGCCGCACAGATTTGTGAATTACACCAAGCCGATTGGGCCGTCGTCACTGGATCTGGTATGGCCGCGCTCTCCGCGGCCGTGTTGGCAACTGTCAACGCTGGTCAGCATGTGGTGGTTAGTTCCCAACTTTATGGAAAATCAACTCACCTGCTGACCCAGCACGCTGCACGTGTCGGCATTGAAACTTCCGTAGTCGACACCTTTGATTTGGCTGCCGTGCGCGAATCAATTCGCCCCAGTACTCGTCTGATCGTGGTGGAAACGTTGACGAATCCTGTATTGCGAGTTGCTCCGCTCGAGGAGTTAGCAGAGCTTGCCCGGCATGCGCGTGTCGAATTGCTCGTCGATAACACCTTCGCCAGTCCGGTACTTTGCCGGCCACTGCAATGGCAGGCGAATCTGGTCATGGAGAGTCTCAGCAAGGTGATGAATGGTCACAGTGATGTGATGCTTGGTGCTCTCTGCGGACGCGGTAACCGATTGGCGGCGATGCGCGACGTGGTGTCTTCGTGGGGCCTGGCATGCAGTCCCTTCGACGCTTGGCTCGGATCACGTGGTTTGCAGACGGTGAGTTTGCGGGTCGAACGAGCGAGTCAGAACGCCCTGCGAATTGCCAAACACCTACAGCAGCATGCGGCTGTGTCTCGCGTCGAGTATCCGGGACTCGCTACGCACGTCGATTTCAACCGGACGCAGCGGCTGTTCAATCGGGGCGAGAACGGCGAGTTGCTGGCGGGCACGATGGTGGCTTTTGAATTGAGCGATGGCGATGCCGCAACGCGTTTTATTCGAGCCGGCCAAGAAATTCCTTTTTGCCCCTCGCTAGGGGAGGTCTCCACGACGCTTAGTCACCCCGCGTCCACCAGTCACCGCGCCCTTTCCGCCGCTCAACGCCGCGAACTTGGCATCGGCGACGGGATGATTCGATTGAGCGTCGGGACGGAATCGTGCGAGCGGATTTGCGAGCTCATGGACCGCATGTTGGTCGCAACCTAATCACAATTCCCACTAGACCTAAGGGGTATTGCTGTTATAGTTTGTGGATTGCTGCTGAATTAGGCAGCTAACAAAGTTGATGTGCGGAGTGGTTGGCCTCAGGGGCAAAAGATTCGGTATGACGAAAAAAGAAGAAGCGTTAGAGGTAGAAGGTACGGTAACCCAAGCGTTGGCAAACACTCGGTTTCGCGTCCAAGTTGACGATGGCCCCGAAGTTCTCGCGCACGTCGCCGGCAAAATGCGTAAGCACTTTATTCGTATCGTGCCAGGCGACCGGGTGAAGGTCGAGCTGTCACCATATGATCTGACCAAGGGTCGGATCGTCTATCGCGAACGCTAAGTCTAACAGGACGCTGGAGTAAGCGTCGCCACAGGGAGTCGTACCGAACTCGGTGGCTGCCCTGTTGATCGGTTGGTGATGCGAAGGACCGAATTGAGTTCAATCGCCACCGACTCAGCCGCATGACGGTCGAACAGTCGGTCCTTGAGCTGACAGTCTGGGCGACCTGCGGAAATTTCTCCGTTGCCGCACGCACACTGTTGCGAATTCTTCTGTCCGCGCATAATTTCGTTATTAACCGGGTGGTGCGTAGGATACACGCACGCCCCGGTGCGACATCTCAGTTGCCGATCGTCGGTGGTGACGTGCGTCGTCCCGCGCGAGCGAACATGTGTCGTGCCATGCTCCCGCAACGATTGGGTTCAGCCCAGATCACCAGGGGAGATGCTCGCGGATGGAGCGTTAATTTCTCAGCGGTTTCTCGGCAATACAGACCTAAACTATCGTGTCGATTGGCCGTATTACTCAACGTCTACGTTACGAGTTTCAGCGTAAAAACGATTTTGATATCGGGAGGTTTGGTGTGAGCAGGTTTCAGCTTCGTACACGTTTGGCGCGGATCAGCGCCGCCGTCGTGATGTTGTTGGCGCTGAGCGTCAATGGCTTGCGCGCGGCAGAAAAGGTTGCCGTCGTTTCTTTGCGTGCGTCGGATCAATTGTTCTCTGATGTGACTTACTTGATGAAGGCGACGGGAACAGACGCCTTAGCGCAGTTGTTCCTGCCGCAAGTGCAGCAGTACTTTAAGGGCGTCGATGGCAAGCGTCCAATCGGCATGGTGCTGCAGATGGATGGCAGCCAAATGGTGCCGCTGGTCTTCATTCCAGTGACGGATCTCCAGACCGTGCTGGGCAATCTGAAGGAACACTTGGGCACAGCGGAAGACGTTGGCAATGGTGTCTATGAATTGCAGGGCCCACAACCGCTCTATGTGAAGGAACAAGCTGGTTGGGCCTATGTCGGTCAGGCCGCTCAACACTTGTCGGATCTGCCGGCCAACCCGGATCAACTGCTGGATGGATTGGATGCACGCTATACGATTGGTGTGCGAGCGTATCTCGACAAGGTCCCCGCGCCGTACAAGCAGATGCTTGTCGATCGGCTGCGTGAAGGCGTCGAGGCAAACAATGCTTCCAGCGAGGAAGAAAAGCAGGCGGCCATGGAGCAAATCCAACGCATGGTCGACGAGTCGGAGACTCTGACCGTCGGTCTGCAAGTTTCTTCACGCGACCGCGAAATGTACTTCGAGGGCGGTTTGAAGCCGGTTGCCGGGACGAAATTCGCCGGCGACATGGACCAGATTCGCGACATGAAGACGAACTACGCCGGATTTGTTGTTCCCGGAGCAGCTGTCTCCGGCAACTTGGCCAGTGTCGTACCCGCCGATAAGATGCCCCAAACACTGTCGCAAATTGATCAGTTCGAGCAAAAGACATTGGAGCAGATCGCTCGCGACGCCAAGCTCGACGATGCGACTCGAGCCGGCGCGAAGCAGTTGGTCGCTACCTTCTTCAAGATTGTTCGCGGCACGGTAAAGACGGGCCAAATCGATTCGTGCACCTCGGTGATTTTGCAGCCGCAGACGATTTCGATCGTTTCGGCCAGCCATGTCGCCAGCGGCACCGAAGTCGAAGATGCCGTGAAGCAATTGGTCAAGCTGTCGGAGAGCGACCCGCGCATCGCCTTCAAAGATGTCAAACTGAACGCTGCCGAACACAATGGCGTGCGTTTTCATTCGATGAGTGTTCCGGTCCCGGAAGATCCCAAGGCTCGCATGGTACTGGGCGACGCCGTCGCCATCACAGTCGGTGCCGGTAAGGAATCGGCTTACCTGGCCGTGGGCCCCGGTGGCGTGGAGCAACTCCGCAAGCTGATCGATGCATCGGCGAAGGCCGGAGCGACCGAAGTTCAGCCGTTCAGCGGCCAGATCTCGGTGCTGCCCATCCTGGAATTTGCCAAGTCGATTGAGCCTAATCCACTGTTGGCCAGCTTGATTCAAATGCTGGAGGATCATCGTGAGTTGGATCAGGTTCGTGTTGGCTACGGTGTGAACAACGATGGCATGACTTATCGCTTTACGATCGAAGAAGGCGTGCTCAAGCTGATCGGCCAAGCCGTTCCGCTGATGGGCATGCGTATGGGTGGCTAACCGCCCTTGCGTTCAGTAAGCCAGTCGCAGTCTGTTCGCCGCAACGCGTTAGCGGCAGTGGCGAACCCGGCTGACAATGCTGGAAAAGATGAAGGCGGCGAGAGCGATAACTGGCTCTCAGCCGCCTTTTTTCTTGTGGTCGCTTGGGAGTGCGGCCGCGCGGCTGCCGCTCTGGAACGGAGTGAATCGGTCTGCGTCTCGACCGATTGGCCAACATGGTGTTCCCGCCGCTGCCGTGCTCCGAGGGCAGCCATGCTGGTCGTCGTCAAACGGCCAGAGTCCGGCGGTCTGAACGCTTCATGTTCACAAGAAAAGCGATAGCTGCGCGATCGCACTCCAAAAATCAGTTCGCACTCCAAAAATCAGTTCGCACTGCAAAAATCAGTTCGCACTGCAATGTGACTCGCGATGCGAACCCTCGCACTGGCAAATTGTTGGACCGAACCCTCTGGGCGCCGATTGTGTCACGCCGACTGGCGAGTTTGGTCGGTGGCCTCTAAAATGGCCCATTCGCTTGTTTGATAGGTCTTATGGCGAGTAGAGGGACGAGCTGACGTGAGCCAGATGCATTCACTTGAGAGACGCGAGATCGCCGGTGTTTCGGTAGCAGAGATTGCTCAGCAGTTTGGCACGCCCGTCTACGTCTATGACGAGCAGACGATCCAACA
>JAGQPK010000447.1 GCA_020426755.1 Planctomycetales bacterium | reverse complement strand
TTGCTCCGGACTCATGTAACGAATCGTGCCGACCAGATCCCCAGTGTGTGTCAGTGTGTTTTCCGTTTCGATATGCGCTAAACCAAAGTCGAGAATCCAGACTTTGTTGTTAGTATCCAGCAACAAATTGGATGGCTTCACATCGCGATGGACAATGCCCCGTTCATGCGCGTGATGCAGAGCTTCTGCGATGTGCCGGCCCAATGCGGCCACTTCATAGTCCGTCAATTCGAAGGAATGTGCGCCGTCGATGGTCGAATCGTCAGGCGAATTCCGTTGAGCTGGTGGAGACAACTCCGTGGATGGGCTCTTGCCCCCATTCGTGTGTCGCGCACCTTCCTGCTCCGACTTCGTCGAGGCCGCAGGTGAACTGAGCGGCGTCGCGCGCTGTTGGCGCCTAGCCTGGATGACGCGGTCGAGCGGCGTACCAACGATGTACTGCATTGCATAGAAGTGCACACCTTGGTCACATCCCGTAGCATGAATAGGCACAATATTCGGATGCTGCAAAGTGGCCGCGGCTTGGATCTCGATTTGAAACCGTTTGAGTCGCGTCTCATCGAGGCTAGCGGCCAACGGTAAGACCTTCAACGCGACAGGTCGATCTAAAGAAAGCTGCTTCGCCTCATAGACAACTCCCATACCGCCGCGACCGATCTCGCGAATGATTTGGAAGTCTCCCATCTGCGCCAGCGATTGGTTGAGTTCAAACGGCAGGCCGGCACCACTGCTACCACTTGGCTGCGAGTGGATGCTTACGGCGTGCACGACATCGAGAGAACGGATGACTTGTCGCAGTGTCGAAGCAAGTAGAGGATGATCGGCAATCAGCACCTCCACATTAGGAGTTTGGCCCCGTGCAACTCGATCTGCATACTCATCAACGACCTTAGCAATGATTGACGCGGCGGCACTTTCGCTAAGTGGACTCGAGTCGAGATTCATTGTCGACCTTCACTTCATACGCAACGCACGTATCGCATTGTCACATTGGTGCCGCCAAGTTCAATGAACAAGATGTGCGTTAGCGAACACTTCATTCCAATAATCCCGCAGCTTTTAATTCGAGTCTCAATCGCAACAACGCACGACCGAATCGTTTGCGGGCCGCCGCCGCATCAATCTCGCAAATATCCGCGATTTCTTCGTAGGGGCGCTTTTCGAATTCACGCATGAAGAGTATCTCACGGTCGATCTCCGCCAGTCGATTCAGCGCGGCCACAACCGACTGCTGAGCTTCCGCGCGCATCAAGTTTCGGCTAGGAGTCGATGCAGATAGCGCTAAGGATGCGTGAAGCAGCGCTGTCGAATGATCGTCGCCAACCTCGCGACCGACACTCCGGCGCTGCGACTGGAGATGAAAACGACGTACCTGAATCAGCTGTTGTTGTGCCGTCTTCAACAGCCACGTGCGGAACGGCATCGGCCGTCGTCGTTCGAAGTCCGCGTATGCGCGGCAAGCGAGGAGCAGCGTTTCTTGCAGCACATCCGAGGCATCGACACGGCGACGCAAACGAGGACTCAAGCGTCGTTCAATGTACTGATGGACGTCCGCCTCGACGAACTGCAATTGATCACGAAAGCGAGCAAGCGCCTCGCTGTCGGGAGCTGGCGAGCTCCCCGCGCTCGACAGATCGGATACGGATTCACGCATAACTGCGTCCGCTTTGTTTGTCAGCCACCGGTCTACCCCACGAAACGTCTACGGACGTTCCAACTTGCCCCGCGCCTGTGGTGAACAGGAGTGAGTCTAACAGTCGACTGAAAAAAAACAACAATGCCGGTCACAAATCGTTCACGCTTGCGAGTCTCCTTGTGGAGACGTGGATCGCCGAAGCTCACGCAAGGTTCGCCGGAACTCGTAAGCGCCGGTTTGTCCTGCCGCTGCGGGTCCAGCGCAACATGCACCATTGCCAACGCATATCTGCGAACTCTACCTGTTCAGGCAAAGAACAGTACGTGAATTGCTCCCTGCTCTTAACCAACTCGTCAACCGAGGTGCTCGATGAACGTACGCCGAGACTCGCGATCCCACCGACACGCGCGCCGATTCAAGAAGCAAACGGCTCGCTCATTACACAGCGCCCATTCTTACATACCGTGGGGTGAGCAACTGGAAGCGCGTGAGCTATTGGCGATTACGACACAACTGACAGGATTGGGAACTTGGGTCGAGCAAGGCCCGGCACCGATCACTGGCGGGCAAACCATCGGTTTGACGTCGGCTGCGGGGAACAATCCGGTTGTGGGCGCAGTTCGTTCGATCGCCGTATCCACTAATGCGTATGCGCTAGTCGGGACAGTAAATGGCGGTATCTGGAAGTCAACGGATCTTAGCCCGTTGGCTGGGCGCACAAACCCAAGTTGGGAGCAAGTCTCTGGAAATCGACGGTCGCATGCCATTGGCGCCGTAGCCATCAGCCCAGCGAATTCTGCCGTGGCTGTGGCCGGCTTTGGCAAGTTCAGCTCTTTCGGCCCAGCGAACCAATTACTCAATACGGGCGGGCTCATCATTTCACAGTCCTCTGGCAACCGCGGGTCTTGGGTTTCCGCGAAGTTTCCCGCCAGTGACATACCTGTCCATCAAATCCTTCTCGATCGCAACGACCCTAACGTTGCGTTGGTCGCGACATCGCATGGGCTGTACCGCACGAGCAATCTGCTGAATCGCCCCAAGCCGAATGGCAATTATCGACCCACGTGGACACTCATGTCAGCCAACGGGCAAGCTGGCAAGCTGCCGGTTAAAGCAGTGACCGACCTCGTCCAAGATCCGCTCAATTCCGACACGATATTCGCGGCAGTGGTTGGTCGCGGAGTCTATAAGAGCACGAATCGTGGTCAAACCTGGCAAGTTGCCAACGGCACGGGCGCAACAGTCGTCGAAGGAACCAACAAAGCCGTCAACATCAAATTGTCGATCCATCATTCAATCATTAACGGTGTCGAAAAGAAGTATCTCTACGCCGGGGTCGTCGGCGAGACCGTCATCAGTCCGACACGCAAGGGCGGTCAATTGTCGGGAGTTTATCGTTCCAGCGACGACGGCGCTACCTGGACTAAGTTCACGATACCCAACTTGCATTCAGGAAACCAAGGCGAGAAACACTTCGCGTTGTTAGCTGATCCGGTTTTTCCGGAAGTCATCTACATTGGTGGTGACCTGCATCCTTCGCAAACCGACGAGGGTTGTGACGATTGGGTAGCGCAGATTTATCGTGGCGAAGTCATCGGCGGCGCAATGGACTGGGACTCCCTGGTATGTACGGCGGCCTCGAACACGGCACCACACGCTGACACTCGCGATTTGGAGATGTTTGTTGATTCGCTGTTAGTGGCCGACGACGGCGGCCTCTACATCAACACTTTGCCGCGCGGAAACTTGTCATCCAGCACCGGGCCATCCGGCAATCCTAGATGGGAATCTCGCGTCGGTGACCTCGCGCTCGTCGAGGCGATGGCGACGGCCTACGACGCTGCCAACGACCGCTTGTTGGTCGCCACGCAGGACAATGGGGCTGCGATGAAAAAGACGGGGACGACTTGGGAATCGATCCAGGTCGGCGACGCTTATGACGTTGCTGTCGGTCCCAGTTCCGGCGACTATTTTTCGATTCGCGGCGACAATGCAATTACACGGGTGACTCCGGCGGGGGTGGACACCACGATCCGGATGGACCCGAAAGTATTGGTGGCGAATGAACGGCTCAAGAAAATCGCAGTCAATCCCCAGGATCCCAAGCGAATTGCGATCGCCGGGAATGCCCTCTATGTGACGACGAACGAATTCAAGTTTGTAACCAAATCCGGCAAAGTCTATGGGGACGTTACCTTCCTGGCCGCGCCGGATACGACCTATGGCGGCGACCGATTTTCCGCGATTGAGTTCGCGCAGCGCGGCCCCTCACCGAGTGGAACTGGGACGGTTGATCGCTCGAACATTCTCTATGCCGCCAATGGCTTCAGAATCGATGTGTTCGACACGAATGTTAGCGCCACGACTGGCCTGCCTCCAGCGCCGACCACGGCGTACATGGATGAGTACATTTACGACATCGCGGTCGATCCCGACAACTGGGAGAATGCTTATGCCGTCGGCGCAAAGCGAGTCTACGTAACTGAAGACGGGGGACAGACCTGGACAAAAATCAAGAAAGGTAATCAGGAAGCCACGCAAGCAACCAATTTTCGCACGATCGAAATCGTCAACCCTACCACCAGCTCACGCAACGATGAATTGATCTTCGTCGGTGGCTACTCTGGAGTTTACCGATTATCAGAGCTCAGTACGACCAAGCCGCGCTGGCAAGGGTTCGGATCGTCGTTGCCGAGTGTGCCCGTGCTAGACATCAACGCTTACAAAAAGTCGAACGGGAAGTTCTCGTTGTCGCTCTCCACACTCGGGCGAGGCGTTTGGGCAATGGATGACGTGGTAGGGGCGCTGGATGGAACACTGACGATCACTGGTTCTTCTGCCAACGATAGCGTCACACTCCGGATGAACGCACAAGATTCGAATGAACTGCAAATACTCGAAGGCACAACGCTAAGAACAAGTTTGCCGACAGAAGCTCTCTCGAGAATCGTCTTCAACGGCGGTGCCGGCGACGACTCGCTCACGCTCGACTTCCGTAATGGGCTGGTCACGAACTTCAGCAACACTTCCTTGCAGGGAGACTTCATTAGCTTCGACGGTGGAACTGGTAATGACACCTTTACGTTGCAAACTACCGGAGCCACCCAAGGAAAGTACTTCGCCTTGTTCAACTCGACCAAGAAGTCGGTCGTCGTTGCTGCCACGGATGCCAACATCTATTCTGTGATTACCTATCCGAACGTTGAGAATACGCCGACGACGAATGTCACCAATGAGAAGGTCGCATCCTTTGCTGCCGGCATCAGACAACTTTCTGCATCGCTTTATCCGCAGCCGGATACTGCATCGACGGTATCGTACAACTTGATGCTCGCCGCTTCGCTAGCCACCTTAGAGAACCAAGGACCGCAGCGCGGCACGACACCATTTCAGTTCCCGGCAATTCCCGCAGAATTGACGGA
>JAGQPK010000446.1 GCA_020426755.1 Planctomycetales bacterium | reverse complement strand
CGGCAGTTTTGGACGGACCGGAAATGAAGCACCGGAAGGCATTGTCGGTGAAGTCAATTTGTTCGTAGGCGTCGTGCATCGTGTCAACGAGCTGGCTCGCCGGGACAACAATTGCCAGATGCTGCGTGATGAAAAAGATCGCGCGATGACGGACGTTGCGGTCGGTGACAAAGATGGCACCGTTCTCGGCGACGCCGAGTTCTCCCTCGATCACTGCGAAGTCAACGTCCGCCAGATTATGAGCGTCATCCACTTGTTCCAAGGATGTAAAGTCGTCACCTGCGAGGAGGTTGGGCACGCAACAGATGCGACGCTGGGCAACTTGATACGCTTCGACGTTCGTAAGCTCTCGCAGGACGTCGGTGAGCTCGGGAACATGTCGGAGCTGGCCGCCAACGGACTCAAGCGAATTGCGAAACTGTTCTAATCGCGATGCATACCGAATCCAGGGCCCTGCCAAATCGGGCGCATCGTGCGTGGGAAGTTGATGTCGGCGGATGGCAGCCAGCATCTTGGCGCGGTCGGCGCTGGGGGCATTTTCAGTCATGTTGTCTGATTACTTCCGATGTCCGTGGGCATTCCGTCACGACGACTTTGTTTGCTGCCGTTTGCGCTGAGCGTACTGTTGACGGAAGGTCGTGGCGGGTGCCGGCGGCAGCTCGCGGTGGCGGCCCCACGCATTCAGTGGATTGTAGATAAAGAAACGCGGCAACCAACGCAGGGCCGTGCGTGCGAGACCGCCTAGCCAGTTGAAACGCGTGGCACTTTGCATCGCCCAACTCGCCAGCGACATCGACCAGCGTTTGCTCCATGGGATCTGGCCGGCACGCCCCAATTCGCTGCGCATCGTGAATAACTCGTGATGCAAATCGATTTTGACTGGGCAAACGTCAGTGCAAGAACCACATAAGGTGCAGGCGAACGGCAACGAGTGATGGGCTGCCGCGTCGCGTAGGGGAGACAGAATCGAACCGATCGGCCCAGGGATCGTCGCACTATAGCTGTGTCCACCGCTGCGTCGATAAACCGGACAGGTATTCATGCATGCACCGCAACGGATGCAACTAAGCGAACGGCGAAAGTCGTCACTTCCTAGAATGTCGGAGCGACCGTTGTCGACCAGCACGACATGCATTTCGCCACCGGCGATGGGGCCATGAAAGTGGGAGCTATAGGTCGTAATGGGCTGGCCTGTGGCGCTCCGCGCGAGCAATCGGAGGAACACGCCGAGATCGGCGGCGCGCGGGATCAACTTTTCGATACCCATGCACGCGATATGCACTTTGGGTAACGACGTGCCCAGATCCGCATTGCCTTCGTTAGTACAAACGACGAAGCCGCCGGTCTCCGCGATGGCGAAATTGACGCCCGTGATTCCGGCTTGGGCAGTTAGGAACATTTCGCGCAAGTGACCTCGCGCGGCTTCGGTCAAGTAATTCGGATCCGACGCGCCGGCCTCTGTGCCCAGATGTTTATGAAAGAGCTCGCCAACTTCTTCCTTCTTGATGTGAATTGCCGGCAGCACGATGTGACTAGGTGGTTCGTGACGTAACTGGACGATACGTTCACCTAGGTCGGTGTCAATGACTTCGATGCCATGCTGTTCGAGATAGGGATTGAGGTGACATTCTTCAGTCAGCATCGACTTACTCTTGACGACGCGGCCGACTTGATGTCGCTGCAGAATCTCCAGCACAATGCGATTGTGCGCGGCGGCGTCCGGGGCCCAATGTACAACGATGCCTCGTGCGGCCGCTCGGTCCGCGAACTGCTCAAGATAGTCAGCCAAGTGTGTGACCGTATGCATCTTGATCGCGGACGCCCGCTCGCGTAGCGCTTCCCACTCCGGCAGGCTTTGTGCGGCTTTATCCCGCTTGGCACGGACGAACCAGAGCGATTGATCGTGCCAGGTGGCGCGCGACGCGTTGTGCAAAAACTTCGCAGCGGCCTCGGCGTGGTCGGCTGTGTGTGTTTGTGTCATGCCGGCACCGCCCGTCCGGCGAGGATCTGCGCGACATGCATCACGCGAATCGGTTTGCGTTGGCGTCGCAGAAGACCCTCCAGATGCATCAAACAAGACATGTCGGCGGCAGTCAGCACTTCCGTGCCAGCTTGTTCGTGATCGGCGATACGGTCCATACCCATCCGGCACGAAACCGCTTCTTCACTGACGGCGAACGTGCCGCCGAAGCCGCAGCACTCGTCCTGACGCTGCAGTTGCGAAAACTCGAGACCCTCCAGCGTCGCCAGTAGCTGCGCGGGCTTGCTGAAGTCGCATTCGACTCGCTCTGAACTGCTGCCCATGCGAAGTTCTCGCAGTCCATGACAGCTTTGATGAAGACCGACGCGGTGCGGGAAGCGGCCGTCGATACGGTCGACCTTCAGCACGTCGACAAGGAATTCGCAAAGCTCGAACGTGCGGTCACGCAACTGCAGATACTTCTCACGAAGTTGGGATGTACTACCACTGTCGTGGAAAAAATGATCATAGTGATGGCGTACCATCGCCACGCAGCTTCCGGAAGGAGCCACAACGTAGGGGTACTCGGCAAAGATCTCTACAAAGCGACGAGCCAACGGTTGTGCTGAATCATTGCAGCCAGTGTTGGCCATAGGTTGACCACAACACGTTTGTGCTGCAGGAAACTCAACTTCGACACCCAAGCCTTCCAACAAGTCCACCGTCGCTAGTCCCACATCCGGATAGAACTGGTCGATGTAGCAGGGAATAAAGAGTCCAACTCGCATTTGTACTCGTTCTATTTCTCAACACTTCTGAAAAAACGGCGACCGCAGGCTGCTGTGCTAAGACCTGACGTGCATGCAAGCCATCATAAGCGATCGAACGCAACACGAGTTTGGTGGGAACGGCAGGCCACGTCTACCCAGGCGGTGCCGGCAGGGCTAAAACATGAGGAGCCGTTTCGGCAGTCGCCGGAGTTGCGACTTGCTGGTCGCTAGTTAACCAATCATGATGAAGTCCCGACCGGTATGCTCGGTGGTCCGGTATCGGTTGCTTTTTGACGGAGGCATCGCATGTCACTCTTGCAGGTGTTCATCTTAACCGTAAGTCTCGGTCCCGTGGAAGCCAACGTGAAGAGCCCAACGCAAAACGATTCTGCTCCAACTGCAGCGGCGATTGTGTACCCGGAGAGCCGTCGGGTCGAGCAAACGGATACGTTCCACGGCGTCGATGTGCCCGATCCTTACCGCTGGCTGGAAGCAGACGTGCGGCAGGCAGAGGATGTGCAGGCGTGGGTAAAGGCGCAAAGCGAGTTGACCGAGCAGTATCTGGCGAAGATTCCCGAGCGAGAAGCCATCCGCCAGCGCTTGACCCAACTGTGGAACTACCCCAAGTATTCGGCTCCTTCGCAAGTCGGCGGCAAGTACTTCTTCTTGAAGAATGACGGTTTGCAGAATCAATCGGTCCTGTACGTCGCCGACTCGATCGACGGTAAACCACGCGTGCTAATCGATCCGAATACTTGGTCGACCGATGGCACGGTAGCACTCTCCGGCGCCGTGACGAGTGAAGATGGAAGCCTGCTGGCCTACTCGATCAGCGAGGCCGGTTCGGATTGGAAGAAGCTCCGCGTCTTGAACGTAGCCGATGGCAAGCCGCTCACCGATGAACTGCAGTGGATGCGCTGGGGTGGCGTGGAATGGACGAAGGACGGCAAGGGATTCTACTACGGCCGTTACCCGGAGCCCGAGCCGGGTGAACAGTATCAGTCGCTGGCCTTGAATCACATGATCTACTTTCACCGGCTGGGTACTGATCAGTCACAGGATAGGCTCGTCTATCGCCGGCCTGATCATCCGGATTGGACATTCGGCATTACGTTGACTGAGGATGAAGAGTATTTGATCCTCGAAATCAGCAAGAGCACGGACGATCAGAACCAGGTCTACTATCGACCTGCTGCCGCGGAAGACGCGGAGTGGATCGAGTTGGTTAACGACTTCGAGAACCAATTCACCTTCATCGGCAGCAGCGGCCGCGATCTCTATTTTCTAACCGACCTGAATGCCCCGACCAAGCGATTGGTCGTGATGAATCTGGACAAGCCGGGGCGCGAGCAGGTGCGCGAGATCATTCCGGCATCAGCAGAAACGCTGCTTGGCGTTCAGTACATCAACGAACAGCTCGTCGCCAGTTACTTGAAGGACGCTGTCTCACAGATTCGCATCTTCTCGCTGGAGGGGCAGCATGTTCGCGACGTGAGTTTGCCGGGGCTTGGCACTGCTGGCGGTTTCGGCGGCAAACAAACGGACTCGGAAACGTTCTATTCGTTTTCCAGCTACACCGTGCCGTCGAGTATCTACCACTACGATTTGAAGACTGGCAATAGTCGCGTTTGGAAGCAGTCGGAAGTTGATTTCGATCCAGCGCAATTCGAAAGCAAGCAAGTGTTCTATCCGAGTAAGGATGGAACGCGTGTGCCGATGATCATCACGTACAAGAAGGGGCTTGAACTGGATGGAAATCGGCCGACGCTGTTGTACGCCTACGGTGGCTTCAATATCTCGATCACTCCCCAGTTTTCGGTTTCGTACGTGGCATGGATGGAAATGGGCGGTGTGCTGGCGATTCCGAATCTGCGCGGTGGCGGCGAATACGGCGAGGAATGGCACCAGGCCGGCAAGACGGTCAAGAAACAAAATGTGTTCGACGATTTCATCGCTGCCGCCGAGTGGTTGATTAAGGAGAAGTATACGCGGCCCGAGAAACTGGCCGTGCGCGGCGGTAGCAATGGCGGTTTGCTGATCGGTGCCGTGATGACACAGCGGCCCGAACTGTTCGGAGCCTGCTTACCGGCCGTCGGTGTGATGGACATGTTGCGCTATCAACGTTTCACAGCGGGCCGTTTCTGGGTGGATGAGTATGGTACCGTAGACGACGAAAGTCAGTTTCGCGCACTGTTGGCGTATTCGCCGTATCACAATTTGCGCGAGGGCACCGAATATCCCGCCACATTGATTTCCACGGCGGATACTGACGACCGAGTGGTGCCCATGCATAGCTTCAAGTTTGCGGCGGCGCTGCAACACGCGCAGGCGGGAACGA
>JAGQPK010000445.1 GCA_020426755.1 Planctomycetales bacterium | reverse complement strand
TCCGCGCGAAGCAACGATTTCTGCGCAGGATCGGTCGGATCGACGGAATATCGGGCTGATCCGACAGACCTGACTGAATCAGTCTGATCTGTCGGATATCCGCTACCATCCGATCGGCCCCAGTTCCCGCCACAACGTGTAAACGACGGCGGCCGTGATCAACAACAGCATCGGCAAGATGAACAGCACGACGGCCACCGTGCGCACGAATTCGAAGCGGGAGAGGCCTTCACGCTGGTTCGACTGGCTAATCGCGAGGCGCGCTCGACGCACGCCAGCGCTCAACCGCCGCATCAAGGGTGCTCGCTGCACCTCGACGCGTGGGGCTTCATACGGGTTCGGGCCTTGCGACTGCAATTCGTTATCCTCTACAAAGGTGGGACGTTTTCCGCCTTCGATTCTCGCCGGGAGTATTGCGCGATGGCCCGTGGTTCACGTCGATATCAACTTTTGCCAATCGGTTTGGTTGTTGTGCTGAGCTTGGCGGCCATGCCAGGGCCAGCGTTCGCTCAAGAGCGACAGACCCTAGCCGACCTGGACACGCTCTCTCCCGTTCACGATTGGCCTTGGTGGCGCGGACCCTTACGAAACGGCGTCGCCGGTCCGCAACAACCGCCAGTTGAATTCGGTCCGCAACAGGCGGTCAAGTGGCGCAGCAAGGTTCCTGGGCGAGGCCATTCTTCCCCAATCGTTGTCGGCAAGCAAGTCTTTTTGGCGACCGCCGACGAAGGGCAGCAGGTGCAATCGATTCTCGCCTTTGACCGGTCCACGGGGCGCCAGTTGTGGCAGAAGGAAATTAGTCGCGGCGGCTTTCCCGAAAAGAACCACCCCAAGAACACGGAAGCCTCCAGCACATTGGCCTGCGACGGCGAACGCTTGTTTGCGACTTTCTTCCATCACAAGACCGTCGAGCTTGTTGCGTTGACGCTTGACGGTAACATCGCTTGGCGAAAGACAGCCGGCGCCTACAATCCCCGCAAGTATGAATATGGCTACGCTCCGTCACCGTTGCTTTACCGTGACACGGTGATCGTCACAGCGGAATACGATGGCGATTCGTTCATCGCTGCCTTCCAACGCGATTCAGG
This sequence comes from Planctomycetales bacterium, assembly GCA_020426755.1. Taxonomy (GTDB): domain Bacteria; phylum Planctomycetota; class Planctomycetia; order Pirellulales; family Pirellulaceae; genus JAGQPK01. Next base: position 3,990 of record JAGQPK010000445.1, on the reverse strand, counting down.
CGACGAAGTGTGGCGGATTAAGCGGCCGAACAACATCACCTTTTCGTCGCCCGTTGTTGCTACCGTAAGCGGCAAAGATCAGATGTTCATCAGCGGCGCCGAAAAAGTCGTGTCCTACGATCCCGCCACCGGCCGGCAACTCTGGTCCGTGGACGGCACGACTTTCGCCACCTGCGGCACGATGATTTGGGATGGCGATATCGTGATTGCCAGTGGCGGCTATCCAAAGGCCGAAACGATTGCGATCCGTGCGGACGGCAGCGGCACGGTTGTGTGGCGAAACAATCAAAAATGTTACGAACAGTCAATGATTGTCGTGAATGGCTACATTTACGCACTCACGGACAATGGAATACTCTTTTGCTGGCGGTCGGCCGACGGTAAGCAAATGTGGCGGACTCGTTTAAAAGGACCGGTTAGCGCATCGCCCGTGTTGGCTGGCAACGCCATCTACTGGGCGAATGAACTGGGAACGCTCTACGTGTTTCGACCGAATCCAGAGAAGTTCGAATTGCTGGCGGAGAACCAAATTGGCGATTCCTCATTCGCCAGTCCGGCCATCGTCGATGGGCAGATCTTTCTGCGTGTGGCGGAAGGAACCGACGCTCAACGACAGGAATGGCTCTACCTTTTTCAAAGGTAGTGCGTCTTCAAAGCAAAAGAATGGCGTAAAAATTGTTCGCCGTAACGCGCTAGTGTCGGTTTGAAGCGTCGGAAACCGTGATTTGCGCCCAATGGCACTCAGTTTAGATTTCAGGATAGAAAAAACACGAAGTTCCCCCTCCCGTCGACGGCCTCCACTTCACCCAGTTCGACACCGGGAGGGGGGACAGCATACGTGGACTCTAAACTGAGTGCAATTGGGCTTGCGCGGCGAACTCGAAGTGACGCTGTCTGGCTACGCTGCCTTGGGATTGACAATTGCTTCAGACGGGGCCGACGTCAGGGTTTGTCCGCAGTCCACTAAATGAATCGACGGTCACGCGCCACAGTGAACTACTATCACGCGACAACATCATGACGACGCAGGGAGAGACGAACGCGGCGATGTCGAAAGGCGAAACAAGCGGGTACTATTTGGGAGTCGACGGCGGCGGTACGCAAACAACTGCTGTCCTCCTGCGCTGCGAACCACCCCACGCGCCGACGGTCGTCGGGCGTGGCAGCGCCGGTGCGAGTAACCTGCTAACGGCCGGGGCCGACGACGCTTTGCAGCAGCTTGATCTGGCGATCGACCGCGCCTTCGCCGCAGCCAACCTGCCGCGGCAAGCTGCACTCGCAGCCTGTTTGGCGATTGCCGGCAGTGGACGGCCGAGCGTACGCGACGCGATCGCGACTTGGGCTCGTGACAACCGTGTGGCACTGCGGACACATGTCGTCACGGATGTGGAGGCTCTGTTGTCTGCCCGTTCGAGCGGCGAGTCGGTTGTGCCGGCCACGATCGCACTAATTAGTGGCACCGGCTCGATCGCTTGGGGACGAGATGCCACGGGCCGCGAAGCTCGCGCAGGTGGTTGGGGATCGTTGCTGGGCGACGAGGGGAGTGGCTACGCGCTGGTCGTGTCCGCACTTCGAGCAATCACACGCGCCGCTGATGAAGCAGTGCCGTTACCCGCCTACGCCGCGTCGCTGCTCGAAGAACTCGGAGTTGTGGACCTGCCAGAACTTCCCGCTAAGCTTGCCCGCATGTCACGCCACGAAATCGCGCGGCTGGCTACACCACTCTGTACTCGCTTTGCCGAAAATGAAGTGGCGGTCTTACTTGATGACGTTGCCGTACAACTTGCACGGCTGGTCATCTGTGTCGCGCGAAAGTTGCAACTGTCCGAAGACGATTACGAACTGGTTTTGGGCGGCGGGGTATTGAACGGAGTGCTCTCCTTGCAACAACAATTGTTGGTACAGTTGGCCGCTGCTGACTTGCGGCCACATAGTACCCGTTGCCTGACGGATGTTGCCGGCGAGGCGGCACGCTTGGCAGTGACTTTGGCGGGCATGAACCCCTGATGAGATCTCATCGTGATCAGAGCTGAGAGTTTAAATGGAAACGAATCATGATTTGCCGCGTAGCTGAGCTTCCCGATCCGCCCTTGCCCCTGCTGATTACGGGCGTCGCGGGCGTCGCGGGCTACAACGCGATGCACTACTTTCGTGAAAAGTATGGCGAACAAGTGCTGGGTATTCGTCCCGTGCAGAATTGGCGGCTCGAAGAACCGGGCGTGCTGCCTTGCGATGTCGAGAACCTGGACGAACTCAAGCGACTATTCGATACACATCAGTTTGCCTCCGTGCTGAACTGTGCCGGCAGCTGTGCGCTCAAGTCTTGTGAACTCGATCCGGCCATGGCTTGGCGAATCAACGTCGAAGGCATTCGAAATCTGTTGGGAGTTCTGGAAGGAACCTCGACGCGCTTGGTGCACACCTCGATCGACCTGGTGTTTTCCGGAACCAAACAAGGCAATCATCGCGAGACCGACGTCACCGATCCGGTAACGGTGTATGGCAAAACAATGTCAGTCGCGGAATGGCTCATTCAATTGATGAAGCCCGATGCTTGCCAACTGCGCATTTCGTTGCCGATGGGAGTCAGCTTCAACGGGCATGCCGGCGCGATCGATTGGATTCAGTCACGCTTTAAAGGGGGGCGGCCCGCGACGCTCTACTTCGACGAAGTCCGTACGCCGACCTACACCGATTGTCTCAATCGCGTGTTCCAGGTTGCGTTGGCCCAACGGATGTCCGGAGTGTTTCACGCCGGGGGCCCAAGACGCTTGAGCCTATACGAGATCGCGCAGATCGTTAATCGCGTCGGCGGCTACGATCCGGGATTGTTGATGGGGTGTCCACGCATTGATGCAGGACCGATTCCGCCACGCGCCGGCGACGTCACGATGGATTCAACACGCTTAGCTGACTCGATTGGCTTCGCACCGTTCGACCCTTGGCCGTTTCATTCCGAATTTGTACCGACGGATAGACAATGGCATCACGATCGTCCGGCGGGCGAAAGTGGTTCACCCGAGCTGCTGGCGGAGATCCTCTACCTCAATCCGGGCAACACGTAGTTCTGATAGTACAGCAGCAAACCGATCATCGTCTTCGCATCGCAGATGTCGCCGCGCTGGATCATTTGCAGGGCTTCTGCGAGCGGTACGACCAGGTTTTCAATCTCTTCGTCCGGTTCGCGCGCGGCATCACCGGGTGTCAGATCTTTCGCTACGAACAAATGCATGTATTCATCGAACATGCCGGGCGCGGCATAGAAAGCCGTCAGTTCTTCCATGACCGCGGCGCGATAACCGGTTTCTTCGATCAGTTCACGCATCGCACAAGTTAGCGGTGGTTCCTGCGACTCAAGTGTCCCCGCCGGTAACTCGATCAATGTGCGGCCTGCGGCCATTCGGAAGTTGCGAATCAAACAGACGTGGTCTGTATCGACGATCGGCACGATGACCACCGAGCCTGGATGGCGAATGACTTCCTTCTGTAAGATCGAACCGTCCGGCCGCGTCCGCGTCGCTCGCTTAACTTGAAATCGTTTGCCGGTGTAAAGCAGTTCTTCGTCGGTGGGCATGTTAGCGCTTGCTTGTCAAATGGTTTGGGTGACGCGATGAGTTCACCAGGATGCTACGGTCGATTGCGAGTACGAGTACCGCGATGCTGAGTACGAATGCGAGTACGAATGCGAGTACGAGTAGGACAGTACGAGTACGAGTTCGATCGTGTACTTACTCAGTGCAACGGCACTCGTACTCGTTACTTGCTGCTTGTGGTGAACAATCAGGTAGTCATAAGCTTAATGCTGCCCGCAATCGGCCTTGGTGCTGTGCGAGTCGCTGGCGAGCTTCCTCGGGCGTGATGTCGGCTAATTCGGCGACGATGGCGGTTTTCAATTCACCTTGGCAATCGTCGAGTAATCGCTGCGCGGCGGCCTCGTCTAGCCCGGTCAGGTCGCGCACGATCCGGTTGGTACGATGTTTGAGTTTGATG
>JAGQPK010000444.1 GCA_020426755.1 Planctomycetales bacterium | reverse complement strand
ATGAACTCGAGTTCTAGGTCTTCGCAGCAACACTGACGAACACGTTCGAGCGATTGACCACTTGACGAGCAGTCACCGGATCCGTCACAACAGTCGTTTCTTGCCGAACGGTTCTTAGTGCAGCCCAGTAGGCGAACTGCATGCAAACGACCGGTGCCGTTATGTCAGAATCAGAAGCTGAAAAGAGATCACTCTATCCTACAACTGCCGAATTCATCCAAGCTCGACAGGCGGAATATGCCCAAATCCCTGCCGCCCGTAGAGCAGAACTTGAGCAACTTGCCGATTACGTGCGAGTCTGCTTGGCAGCAAACCGTCCCGCGCGTCTGACATTCGTCTGCACGCATAATTCACGCCGCAGTCATCTCGCACACATTTGGGCGCAGGTGGCTGCCTACATTTATCGACTTGATAAAGTCGAGTGTTACTCTGGCGGCACAGAAGTGACAGCACTCAATCCTCGTGCGGTCGAATCGCTGCGGCGAGCAGGCTTTTCGATTGAAGGCGACGACGCACACGCGGCGAATCCACATTACACAATCCGCTACAGTGAGGCCGGAAATGCCATCGTCGCATTTTCGAAGCGATTCCTTGATCCGCCTAATCCCGCCACACAATTTGCTGCAATCATGACGTGTTCGCACGCTGACGAAAACTGCCCGGCCGTCGTTGGCTGCGATGGGCGGTTCGCGATTCGCTATGAAGATCCGAAAGCAGCTGACGATACGCCTCTAGAAGCACAAACTTACGACGAGCGATCGTGCCAGATTTGTCGCGAAATGCTCTACGCCATGCAGAAGGCAGCGAACTAACAAACAGCGTCACACATTACGCGTCGCAGACAGATGAGCCGACTATTGAGTAAGCTGACCAGTGAGCTGAACTGGTGACCTAAGCCGCGTGACAATAGGCGTCACAGGTGAATCGCGTCCGACGTGCCGCCGCACGTTGAGAGCGTCATGTTGCCTTATATCCTGGTGGCGACATGTCGGACGCGTCGATATCGAGTACAGGACTAGGCGTCCGCGGTCTCCAGCGCCTGCTGATTCACAGTCTTGGAGATTTTCGTGAGTCCGAGATCGGTCGCCTCCTCTTCGGCGATGTTCTGCTTGAGCAGTTTGAGGGCCTTTGTGTAGCCGAGCGCTTCAGCCCAAGTGCATAGAGTGCCATAGGTGGCGATCTCGTAGTGCTCAACCTTCTGCGCACACGCGATCATGACGGCGTCTTTCACCTCCGGTTTGGCATCTTGCTTCAGCATTTCCTCGGCTTCCTCGATGAGCCCCTTCATCGCCTCGCACGTTTTCGCTCGAGCCGCCTTGCCGGTTTCTTCAAATGCTTGTTCGACTCGCTCCACCTGCTTTTCGGTTTCCGCCAAGTGTTTCTCAAACGCCTTACGCAATTCTGGCGAACTGGCGTGCTTGACCATGCTCGGCAGCGCCTTGACGAGTTGCTTCTCAGCACTAAACACGTCACGCAGTTCATCGTAGAAGGCATCCGCAAGATTATCGAGTGACATCGTTGTCCCCTTTGCACAAAATGATTCGTATGGCGCCCACCCCGCGATGGGCAAGTTGCTCAACACGCTACGCAAGCAGCGTGCCATCGATTGATACCAACGCGTTTCCGCAGATTTCCGTTGATCCCTGAGATATGTGCCATCGACGTCGTCTAAGTCACGCGACGACGATGGCAACGTGAATGGCGTTCTGTTCGCCTTCTTGTCAGTTTGAACGAACGTCGGTCAGGGCTGATCATCATGCGACAACACGATGACCTTGCGTCGTTCTCATCGTGAAGGAACGCTGACTTGATATCGATGCGAGTCGATCGCCAATTGGGGTTCCGCCGTAGCACGTCGTCGGCTTGCTAGGTCAGCAATTGGCAGAGCGTGCCATAGAGAGCGATGACATCTAACGGCTTTGTTAGGACGTTGTCGCAGCCTGCATCATAGCAACGATGTTCGTCTTCTTCATGTGCCGCCGCGGTGAGCGCAAGAACTGGCACCGTAAGGCCGCGGGCGCGAATTTCCCGCGTGGCGTCAAAGCCGTCCATTACGGGCATCATCATGTCCATAATGATAAGATCGTAAGGTGGCTTGGCCTTACCTTCCAAACGCTGAATCGCTTGGAGTCCGTTGTCGACGATCTCCACCGACGCGCCGGTATCATTCAACAGCCGTCTCAGTAACATCTGAATCGCACGCGTGTCCTCAGCAACGAGCAGTTTACGGCCACCGAGATTTGGCACGCCGTTCACATCAGCGCCGGGCGTCGGATTCACGACAGAGTTTTGAGTTGTCGGTGGTGATTGAATACTGAAGACGAATGTCGTGCCCGTCGGCCCAGTTGATTCGATCGAGACTCCACCGCCCATCATCTCGGCTAAGCGGCGGCTGATCGCCAAACCCAATCCGATGCCTTCACGCCGAGAGGCCCCCGACGCTTCGCCCTGGACAAACGGATCGAAGATGTGAGCGATCTTGTCTGTCGGGATACCTGGACCAGTATCACTGACCCGTGCAGTCAAGCGATCCTCCTCGGCGTCCCACTTGGCAACACAGCGAATCTCACCACCCGCCGTGAACTTGATTGCATTGCCCAACAGGTTGATCAGGATTTGTCGCAACCGAATCGGGTCGCTCCGCACGACCGATGGCAACGACGGGTCAATCTCAAACTTTAGAGACAACCCCTTGTCACCAGCGCGAATCGCCAGCAATTGGCAGGTCGTGGTGATCAATGCACGTGGGTTGAACGGACGCGGTTCAATATCTAAGGTACCGGCCTCCACCTTTGCGATATCGATCAAATCGTTGAGCAGTTCGTGAAGATGTTGCCCGCTCTCAGTGATCATCTTGACAATCTCCGCCGCATCGACGCAGTTGGGATTATCACGCAGGATGTCGGCGAAGCCCAGAATCGCCGTCAACGGAGTTCGCAGCTCGTGGCTGATTAACGCGATGAATTGAGACTTCCCCCGGTTTGCCTGCTCGGCGGCTTGGCGCGCGGCCTCAGCGGCCTGCTCACTCACAACCAACCGGCGCAGGAGTCGGTGACGCTCAATCGCATTACTCGCGATTCGCGCCATCACGGCCGGCGTAATCTCGGCCTTCGTAAAGAAGTCCTGAATGCCATGCTGCAGCGGGCCGCCAGCGACTTCCCAGTTCGAAGTGCTACCCGTCAGGACGATGATCGGCACATCGGGAACATCAACCGACCCGGTCAGCTTCGCCACGAACTGGTCGGCGTTCATGTCCGACAAATGATAGTCCAGAAAGACGAGATCAAAGGAATCGGAGTGCTTGCGGAGCATCTCCAAGCCTTCGGCGCCCGTCTGCACTTCGCTAATTGTGTACCGGCAATAGCTGTCGCGACGGAGTGCACGCGTGACCATTTCGCGGTCTTCGGGGCTATCGTCGACGATTAACACATTTCGTTTCATCAGGGAAGTCGTGGGCTTGCTGTGATGTTCTCAACTTATTGCAGTCGCTGCTCAATCCACGGCAATACCATCTGCCGTACAGCTTCCATGAATGCAACCGCACCGAGCGGCTTTTCGTGATACGCGCCGGCACCTGCGTCGAGAGCGGAGCGCTTCTCGTTCGGACTTGTGGAGGTAGAAAAGACAATGAAGCCCACGTCAGTACGTTGACACTCCGAGCGCACTTCGGCCAACAACTTGAGTCCGTTAGTCGAGCCCATGTTGATATCGAAGATGATCAACGTCAATGCCTTGTCGTCGATGTGCTCCATCACCTGGGACAGGGACTCCGCTCGCAACACGTCCACCTTCGGTGAGTCCGAATGCAAAGCTCGCTCGGCCATTTCGAAGTCGAGATCCGAATCTTCGACGAACAGCACGACGGGGTTTTCGGTCGCAATCACGTGGTCGGTTCCAAAGTGAACATGACAGTGAGTCCCTCATTCGAGTTCTGTTCGAGCCAAACGCGTCCATGGTGACGTTGCACGATCTTCTTTACTATTGCAAGTCCCGCGCCAGTTCCCGCCCCGAAAGCATCCCCGTGCATCCGGCGGAAAATCTGAAACACGTTTTCGAAATGCTGAGGGTCAAGTCCTACCCCATTATCGCGTACGTAGCAAATGATAGCCGGACGACCATCCTGGTTCCGCAGCGCGTCACGTGACGTTACGCCGATCTCAATGACCTTCTCAGATTGTTGATTGTATTTGATCGCGTTGGCAATCAAATTACCCAACAGCTCACGTACGCCCAAAAAGTCGCCAAACAACTTGGCACCTGGCTCGACGTTGATCGTCACGCCTGCGCGGCATTCTTCAGTCGTTGCCAAGTCGAGCGACTCATCGACCGCCTCAGCCAGATTTATCCATTCCATTTGCAAATCACCGCGTCCGGCGCGTGAGATACGTAGCAGGCCGTTGACCAATTCGTCAAGACGACGGGACAAACGAGTCAACGCATCGCACCGCTTGAGAACTTCCGGCGTCGCCCCTTCGCCCAACTGTTCAATCAGCAAATAGACGCTGTGATTAATTCCCCGCAGGGGTTCCTTCAAATCATGTGAGGCAGCGTAGGCGAACGAATCAAGATCCGAGTTGACCTGCAGGAGTTCTTCGTTGAGCCGGGCGAACTGAAGCGCACGACGGCTGAGGATTTCGATCATGCCGCTACGCATCTCGTCAGCCATTTCGAGGTCGATTGGTGACCAACTGCGTGAACGGCCCCTTACTGTTTCGCGCCATGCATCAAACGATTGGCGGGGTGACAACCGGACGCCCTCCGGCGTTTCTTCCACCGCTTTGTTCGGATCGCCCCCCCACACGACTTCATGCGTGTATTCGCGACGGAAGAAGATCGCTCCCATCAGATCAGGCGCTTCAAAAGGGATCGCTAAGCAGCCACACACGGGTTGTCCAGCTGTCACAGGTAACTCCGCTGCCAGCTGATCAGTTGCCCAGATCTCATTAGTCGACGAACAGTGGGTACAGATCTGATCGATGACTGCTTGCGAGGGTACCACACCCGACGTGGAAGCCTGGCTCCGCCAACACAACATCACCCCTTCGGCTTCAATCACTTGGCATAGCAATTCCAATGCGCTCTCGACGCCCTGAGTGAAG
>JAGQPK010000443.1 GCA_020426755.1 Planctomycetales bacterium | reverse complement strand
AACAGCAGCGCACATCTAAACTGAGTGCCATGTGGCTCCCGCCTCTCGCCGAACTTACTCCCGTCGTCTGATAGCGACAGACTTCTACTACTGCTGGAACAATAGCGGCAGAAACTGAGTGAGGTAGTCGCGCCAAATAGGCCAGCTATGATTTCCTTCTGTCAGCACCCACGTATGTTTGACGTTCTTCTCGTTCAACAACTCAATGAACTGGTTGTTGCGTTCCAACAGGAAATCGTCCTTGCCGCAGGCAATCCACAACAGTTTGAGATTCGAGTTGGTGGCATCGACGTTATTGATCGCGCTGGCGATGCCATCCGCAGTCGGCACCGATGAGCTGAAGCCACCCACCCAGGCAAATACGTCGGTGTGATTGAGACCGATGGTCAGCGATTGACCACCGCCCATGCTGAGCCCCACGATGGCGCGCTGCGTGGATTCTTTCGAGACACGATAAGTTGATTCGACGAATGGCATCACGTCTTGCCTTAGATCTTGTGCAAATCGTTCGGTGTTGGCACCGCGCCCTTCGTTGGGAAGCGCTGCATGACCGTCCATCATAACGATCACCATCGGCTTCGCGCGACCGTCTGCCAACAAGTTGTCTGCGATCCAATGGGCCTTGCCGTGCACTGTCCAAGTCGCCTGGTTGTCGCCACTGCCATGCTGGAGGTAGAGCGTCGGGTAGCGAACTTCGCTGTGTTCGTCGTATCCAGGCGGAGTGTAGACGGTCAAGTCTCGCAAACGATTGAGCGACTTCGAATGGTAGGTGTGCAGTCGCACGGTTCCATGAGGCACTTCCCGAAAATCGTAAGCCGCCGGAGGCGAGCTAGGCAAGTGCAGGATGCTGGTACGGGGTGACCGCATCGGTTTAATCGCCGGATTATTGGGATCGATCATCGAAAGTCCGTCAACCACCAAGCTGTACTCCCAAACGCCTTTGGGAACTGGTCCGACGGTAACTTGCCAGGGACCTTGCTCACCATCTCGTTCAAGTGCAACTCGGCCTTCCGGCCATTGTCCGGCCAACTCGACCGTCTTGGCGTTCGCTGCGTCGATGCGAAAAGTCACTCGTCCGTCATCCTGAACATCGGGTGAAGTACCACGCCGCTGCCCATAGGTGGTCGTAACGGCAAGTGCGATCAGAATCAGGGGAAGTACCAACCGGTTGGAACCAATAGCCATCCGCAGTCTCCATTTGTTCGAGTGAGTTGAATCAACGATCAATTTCGCAGGCCGGTGATTTTAGCAGAAGCGCCATACCAGTAGTGGCGGCCGGGCGTCCAGTCTGGTGTCGGGCTGCCAGCGCCGGCGCGTGCCGGTGTGCTTCGCTTTGAAGCGACAGCTCCATGCCTTTTGGAGTGCGATCGCGCAGCTATTGCTTTTCTCGTGGGCTAGAAGTGTCGCAACCGCTATGCACTAGCGGTTCATTGTCGAGCGCGGCCGCCGTCGGATCGTCGTGACGCTCGCTTGATGTTGGAGCGTCACTCAAGGTGAATGCCGCTTGGCTTCGTTCGAAAGCGGCAGCTGCGCGGCCGCACTCCATAAGAACCGCGGCCGGCGACTTGAGGCGAACTCTCTATTTGGAGTGCGATCGCGCAGCTATCGCTTTTCTTGCGGCGTGGCAAGAACAGAAGCGTCGCATCTCACTTGGTGTTGGATCGTCGTCGGTGGAACGGACCGGTCTTCTTCGATTCAAAGCGGCAGCTGCGCGGCCGCACTCCAAAGTGACTACGGTTGTGCGAGCGAAAGATTTGTCAGTTCCGCGCACGGTTCCTACAATCCTCCGTAGGATTGACGACTGCGATTGGCTCAACCACGCGACTCACTGCGACACTGTACACGGACGATAGATCGAGTGGATATACACGAGAAACTGGCCATTTTGGCGGACGCGGCAAAATACGACGCATCATGTGCCAGCAGCGGATCGAACCGCACGCGGCGCGGCGCAAAGATTGGCTCCACGGAAGGCATGGGCATCTGCCACAGCTACACGCCGGACGGTCGTTGCGTATCGTTGTTAAAGATTCTGCTGACGAACTATTGCATCCTTGATTGCCGCTTTTGTGTCAATCGAATCTCAAGTGATACACCGCGTGCGCGCTTTTCTAGCGACGAAGTCGTGCGGCTGACGATGGAGTTCTATAAGCGGAATTACATCGAAGGACTGTTTCTCAGTTCTGGCATTATCCAGACGCCCGATTACACGATGCAGGAGCTGGTCCGAGTTGCTCAGACATTGCGCGAACGCGAGCAATTTGGCGGCTACATCCATCTCAAGACGATTCCGGGCGCAAGCCAGGAACTCGTCGATCAGGCCGGTCTGTTTGCCGATCGCTTGAGCGTCAATATCGAGTTGCCGACGGTGGCGGACTTGCAAGAGTTAGCACCGGAGAAGAAGGAGCCCGAGATTCGCGCGGCGATGCAGACCGTGCAGAATCGGATTACCGAGCAACGCGCGGATTCCCGCCGCGGTTTGCGTGCTCCCAAGTTCGCACCGGCCGGCCAGAGTACCCAGATGATTGTGGGTGCAACGGATACGCCCGACCAGGCGATTCTGCAAACAGCCGATGCGCTCTACAGTCACCACAGACTGCGGCGCGTCTACTATTCTGCGTACAGCCCGATCCCGCACGCGGACGCGCAACTGCCAGGTCAAAGTCCGCCCCTAGTCCGCGAGCATCGACTATATCAAGCCGATTGGCTGCTGCGTTTTTACGGCTTTCAAGTCGATGAGCTTGTGACGACGCCGCAGCGCAATTTGGATCTTTCGCTGGATCCAAAGTTGGCTTGGGCACTCGCCAATCGAGATTGGTTTCCGATTGACGTGAACCGTGCATCGCGCGAGGAACTCCTGCGCATTCCAGGTATTGGAGCCAGGAACGTTGCGCGTATCCTCACGATACGCAAGCATCGCAATCTGCGCAGCGATGATCTAAAAAAGCTGCGGGTCGCCTGGAAGCGAACGCAAGCGTTTGTGATTACCGCCGATCACCAGCCGGGATTGAAGCTGTTAGACCAGGAACGCCTTTCACAGAAACTTGTTGCCGGGCCGCAACAGTTGTTTCTGTTTGATATGGAACAATCAGCCAATTCCGGCGAACTGTGAGCTGCAAATGATTCAACGAACGGTTCACGACTTCTCCGATTGGCGGGAAATCGCGCGAGCGCTTCGCTCTGCACAAGTGCCTCCCAGTGAAGTTCAATTGTTGTCGAACGCCGAGCCAACGTTGTTCGCATTGGACAAAACTGGATTTGACGTGGCTCCGTCAACGACAAATGCGTTTCGTGTTCCCAAGCAGTTTCTATCACTCGCAGAACAAGTGGCGTATCATCGCGACCCAACTCGCTGGAATCTGCTTTATCGCGTGCTTTGGCGGTTGACGACGGATGAACGTGCGCTGCTGGAAGTTATCACCGACGATGATGTCTACTCGCTAATGCAAATGGAAAAGGCGGTACGGCGTGACGCTCACAAAATGAAGGCGTTTGTGCGATTTCGGGAATTGCAGCAGAATGGTGAAACGCATTACATCGCGTGGCATCGCCCCGACCACGCCATTGTGAAGAAAGTAGCGCCCTTCTTCGCACGGCGTTTTCGTGGGATGAACTGGACGATCTTGACGCCCGATGAGTCGGTGACCTGGAACCAATCCGAGTTAACCTATCATGCGGGCACTCCGCGTAGTGCCGCACCGTCGAGTGACGAACTGGAGGACTTGTGGCGCACTTACTACGCGAACATTTTCAATCCTGCGCGAATCAAAGTGAAGGCGATGAAGGCGGAGATGCCGGTACGTCATTGGGCGACGCTGCCTGAGACAGAGATCATTGATGATCTGCTGCGCGATGCGCCGCGTCGCGTTCAGCAAATGATTTCGTCGCCAGAAGGATATAGCCAGACGGCAAGCGACTATTTCCCGTCCGCCGACGCTCCGCTTACACTCGCCACTTTGGCAGAGGCCGCGAAAACCTGTTGCGCGTGCGATTTGCATTGCCAGGCAACGCAGGTCGTTTTCGGCCAAGGTCCCGCTCGGGCCAAGGTGGTCATTGTCGGTGAGCAACCCGGCGATCAGGAAGATCTGGCCGGAATGCCGTTTGTCGGTCCGGCCGGGCAGTTGCTGGATCGGGCACTGGCCGCTGCCGGCCTGGAGCGACAAGCAATCTACGTCACGAACGTTGTCAAACACTTCAAGTACGAATCACAAGGTAAGCGTCGATTGCACAAGCGTCCCGACGCGCGTGAGATGCGCGCGTGCTTGCCTTGGTTCGACGCGGAATGGGAACTGCTCGACGCGCAAGTTTTACTTTGCCTTGGAGCCAGTGCCGCGACGTCGTTGATCGCGCCGGACTTTCGTATCCAACGACAGCGCGGACAATGGGTGGTCAGCCGCTATTGCAAGCGAACGCTGGCGTCTTGGCATCCGGCTTCGATCTTGCGACTACCAACCGCGGAACTACGCGAAGCACGATTCGCTGAGCTGTTGAATGACCTGCGTACAGCGGCGAGCGGCTTGCGATCGGATGTTGTTGGCGACTAACTGGACTGCGTCACTTTCGGTTCGCCGCTTTGGCGTTAGCCTCGGTTTCCGGCCGAGAACCGTGGCTAACGCCAAAACGGCGAACTTCATCACCGGTGTGCGAAGTTTCGAAGAAGAAAGCCGAAGCGACGTAGTCCGCCTAATTCCCTGCGCGTTCTGGTGTGCAGCACTACGCGCACAATGTCTGGTCGCTCGTTTAGCGTGAGTGGATGCTCCATTCGCCAAACTGCCACTCCAGCAATGCCAGGCAAAGCACCTGCGGCATCCACACAAGAAAGACCAGGGCTGCCGTCAGCAGTAGGTCGCGGTAGAACAGTGGAGAAGCGACTACCGTCAGAGTCAGCAGCGAACAACCAAGGTATACCAACCGGACAGCGTGACGGCCGACTCGACGTAGCACAAACGCAGCACTTCCTGTCAACAGTGGCGAAATGATCGCCGCCGCTGCTAAGTACGGAAAAAGTAGTTCACCGAGTGCCGATCGAGCGAACGCGAGCACCAACGCCACGAGCGCCATCGCGATGGTGAGCGCTCGGAGGCTGTACTGTGCCGCGTTC
>JAGQPK010000442.1 GCA_020426755.1 Planctomycetales bacterium | reverse complement strand
GGGTACGCTGCGCAGTCGCCAAGGTATCAACCTGCCTGGTGCCAAACTTAGCGTGGCCGCGATGAGCGAGGAAGATATCGCCCACGCACGTTGGGCTATCGAAAACGATGCAGACTTCATCAGCCTCAGCTTCGTCCGCAAGCCAGAAGACGTTCTGCAACTGAAACGCATGGTCGCGGCCGTAAAATCTCGCAGCCTGGTCATTGCCAAAGTCGAGAAGCCGGAAGCCGTGGAACGCTTGGAAGAGATCGTCGCGGCCGCCGACGGCATCATGGTCGCGCGGGGTGATCTCGGTGTTGAAATTGACGTGGCCCGCATGCCGGTCATTCAAAAGCAGATCATCGATGCGTGCCAACGCCACAAGAAACCCGTGATCGTCGCGACGCAGATGCTCGACAGTATGCAACGCGCTAGCCATCCGACGCGCGCAGAAGCCACCGATGTCGCCAATGCCATTCTGGACGGCACCGACGCCTGCATGTTGTCAGGCGAAACCGCCGTGGGCAGTTACCCGGTCGAATCGGTCGAGATGATGAACCGCATTATGTTGTATACCGAAGACGCCATGGAGACGTATCAGAAGCGCCGAGATCACTTGGGTGACACAATCGATCTCGTGCACCCGGTCACGTCAGCTGTCGTCAACGGCGCCGGTCAAATCGGTAGTCAGCTCCGCGCGAAAATGATTGTGATTGCCACCCGCAGCGGTCTGACGGCGCTGGAGAAGGCGAAGCATCGCGACTTTATTCCTACCGTTGCCGTCAGCGATCGAACAATGACACTCCGACAAATGTGTCTTTACTGGGGCATCACTCCACTGGCCGGCGTGCCGCACGATCTCGATCGCGAGCTTGTCCACTTTATCGACGACTGGGGACGTGAACACGGTGTCCTGAAGACTGGCGATTACGTCGTGTTTGTCGCCGGTACCAAAGTCTCGGTTGGCTCTCACAATCAACTGTGGGTGCATCAGGTGGAATGAAAAGGGGCTAGGAGCTAGGTACTAGAAAAGAACCGTGCATTCTAGTCCCTAGCTTCTAGCTCCTTCTTGCCCTCACTGTGCCGATGCGCTTGCCACCACGCGTTCAAAAACACGTGCGCCAAACTCAGTAGCCAGAATGAGAACACGGCGCCAATGGCACCCGTCGCGCAGCCGCCGACCAGCAGCGTCAACCAATTCGCCGTCCGCGGGTACAGCCAATGCAGAAACCACGCACCCGCCAAGCCGCTCGCCAAACCGCCGCACGCGGTGGCAATTAGCAAGAAGCGGGCCAGCGGAACGCGATGGCTAAGATGCGTAACCGGCGCGAAGTGTTCGTCCGGGCAGAGCGCGCCGCGTTTGAGACGGCCTACATCATGTGAATGCTCTTCACCACTTGGGCGGTGCCAATCCATGGGGGCAGTGTCGCGCAGGCGGCTTCCCATGGCATTGCCAGCAACATGAGCGAATAGGACCAGCGCGATCATCAACAGCGACATGCCGACCGCAGGCCCCACCCATTGCCAAATGACAATCGCTGCCCCCACGATGGTCATGATGGTGAAGAGCGCTCGAATTCCGAACCGCGGCGGTCCCAGACCACTGCGCGGCGGAAGCGAATCATGTTGAACCATGGGTGTCTGGCGAGCGGATTGGACAGGCGAGTTGGTTAGGCGTCAAGGCGGATGAACCGCACGCGATTACTGAGCAACTCCCAGAAGAAGTTGCGTCGCGTCCCTGTCCATAGGCTACCGAGAAACTCGACGCCCGAGAAGTCCCATGAGTCCTGAGAAGTCGTCCGCCCTCCTCAGAACCGCTCGTCGCACCGCCAGCTCAACCGGCGCGAATTGGGTGCTCGCACCTTAGTGGTGATGGTGCGTGCAGCACGCTTCACAGCAATAAATCGTCTTCGGCAACATCTTGGTCACTCGCACGTCGTACGTCTGCTTGACGATCTCCGGCACACAAACCACGACTTTGCGAGTCTTCTGGACTGGCTCGAGAGTGTAGGTGATTTCCTCCGAACACAGCTCGGTATGCTTTTTCGGGGTTTTCACGCAGTAGTCAATCTGCTTCGTTGTTTTTTCAAAGACGACGTCCTCGACACTCACACAGTCGGAACGAAAGTCCTTTTCAAGTGTCGTCTTCTTGCACATGCACGGTGTCTCAACACAAACTTCGCGACCACATTCGTCGCAAACGCGCTGCAGCCTTGTGCCCTCGTAACATTCCTCGACGGGAACCTTGACCGCCATCGTGCGGCTCACGGGATTTTGCACGCGATGACATTGTGTTTGCGTGATCGTCTTTGTTTTGACCTCATCGGCCAAATAGCAACATTCCTTCTTGTACTGCTTCTTGACAGGTACTTGCTTGAAGACCGTGTACGTCTCCTCGCGCTCGACCTCTTTCTCGACAACACATGACTTGACGCGTGTCTCGGTAATCACGGTCGGCACCATGATCGTCTTCTTCACCAAGTGACATTCTTGGCCATGCTTGCCGCAATGACAGCATTGCTGCGCGTTGGCGTCTGCCAAAGACGAGCCCATGAACAAGAAACAGAGCAATAGGGAGGCGCTACGAATCATGGTCTCAATACCTATCCGTGGTATGGAGTTACAGACGGCACTGCACGCGATGCGCATGAAGCGACGGAGTTCCTTCATCTGGTTCAAACGTCGGCAACGGCGTGAAGCGTACTTTCGAGAATCGCTCGGAGTCCGGCTGGGTAAACTGTGCAGACTTTTGGTTTCAAGCTGGCTCCGGTGTGAGCGTTTCGATCGTGGCAGCTTTGGGGTGCGTTCCCGTGGCCATTGCTTCTGGCGTGAGCATGCCGCGTCGAACAGTCGAGATCCTTGTCGGTTCGTCGACGAACGGCGTTGCTGTTGGCGAGTTGCGTCACTTGGTGTTGGACAAGTGGTCGTGGCGTTGTTTCGGTCGCTGCGTGCCCAAGCGGCAACCAAGCGACCGCACTCCAACTGGCGGCACAGCGACCAAACGCCCGCCGACGGATGCCGTCAGTCGTGAACGGATCGCACGCGTCAAGCTTGTCAAACCTGACCTGCCTGCTACTGTCCCCGGGCCAATCGCTGACTATGACCGAGGTAGCTTGCCGGTCAGTTGCGAGGGATTGGAGTCGCGTGGGTGGACCACGCGGCGCCCAGTATGTTCGTTCCGTCCTGAGAATCCTTGTTTGGAAAGCGTTATGAATCTCATTCATCTCGCCGAGCGTGGCTTGGTCCCAGACTCGTTAATTCGTGTTGGCATTCGTCGTTTGTTAGCGAATCGCTTGCGAGAGATCGAGAACACTGACATCTCCGACTTCGTGCGCATGATCCGCACCAGTCCGCTGGCCGTGGCGACGGACGCGGCCAACCAACAGCATTATGAAGTCCCAGCGGACTTCTTCGAGTCCGTTCTGGGACCTCGGCTGAAGTACAGTTGTGGCTTGTTTCACGAGCGAAATACGACGCTGGCGGAATCCGAAAAGGCAATGTTGCAATTGACGTGCGAGCGTGCGGAGATCGCAGACGGCATGCGTGTGCTGGAGCTTGGTTGTGGCTGGGGTTCACTCACCCTCTGGCTAGCCGAGCACTACCCCAACTGTCAGATTACCGCAGTGTCGAACTCCGCGAGCCAACGTCGGTACATTGAAGATCGCGCGGCCGATTCTCAGCTACAGAACGTAACGGTCGTGACCGCGGACATGCGTGACTTTACTACGACCGCGACATTCGATCGTATTGTCTCGGTCGAGATGTTCGAACACCTACGAAATTACCAAGACGTTTTTCGACGTGTGGCTCCCTGGTTGAGCGCCGACGGAAAACTGTTCGCTCACATCTTCTGCCATCGCTCGACACCCTATCTATTTGAGTCCGATGGAACCGCGAATTGGATGGGTCGACACTTCTTCACGGGTGGCATGATGCCATCGGAGCACCTCTTCGCTCACTTTGACGCTCATCTGGGGATCGACAAACAGTGGCGGGTCAGCGGCATGCATTACTGGCGAACTTGCGAACAATGGCTGGCGAATGCCGATCGAAATCGCCAGCAGATTCTAACGTGTTTCCAGCGAGACCTCACACCAAGCGAGGCGCGGATTACGCTACAGCGGTGGCGCATCTTCTTCCTGGCGTGTGCCGAATTGTTTCGTTACAACGGCGGCACCGAATGGTTCGTTGCCCATTACTTGTTCGACGTGGTAAATCAGCGGGAACGAGCCAACCGAAAACGTGTCGATTTGTGCGGAACCTAGGGGATGATCGTCGGGAAGCGCGAGCTGGTTCGATGGCCACGCTTTCCGCACCGCCAGTTCGAATCGCACGCCACAGACGTTATCGAGCCTGTTGTTGGGCAACTGTCACTTGGTCGCGCAGTTCATTCATTCTGCGTCGATTAACTCCTAAGTCAGAGTAGCCAACGCGCGACGCGGAACGAAACTGGATAACGGAATTGTTCTCATCGACAAGAAATTCGACGTCATCAACGAAACCAAGAATCCGACTACGAAACTCCGCGTGGAGGTAGTGATCAGATTGTGTGACAATGCGACTGCGTGGATTTGCTTTGACGACTGAGGCGAGGATTTCCATCGCCGACGGCGGCGAAGTTGTCAGCGGAATCGGCGGTAGCTGTTGAGACGGGCGTGAGGCGGTCGAAGAGACGCAGTTCGGCCGATCGGGGCAATCGGCAAGCCGACCATGCGTGACGCCCAGGCGATGCTGGGGGCGACTTAGGGAATTCAGTGAACGGGTGGCCACGCAGCCCATCGCGACGAGCACCGTCAGAATCGTCATTCGTTTGTACATTTTAGTTCAACTCGCAGCAGACGGTTCACGGAAGTTAAAGCAGAGATCTTCTCTTCAACATGTTAGGCGCAATTGTTGACAGGACGAGGCCATGATTCGCAAACTCTTGATGATGCTATTCGCTGGGATCCTGCTGGGGATGCTCTTCATCACGACGAAGGCAGCGTTCAACCGCAGCATCTTTGCGTTGGAACCACAATTGACCAGCGATCCCTGGTTTCACGCGACGTTAGTTGATGCCTACTGCGGCTTCATCACGTTTTATGTCTGGGTGGCGTACAAGGAGACAGCCGTCTGGGCGCGAGTCGCC
>JAGQPK010000441.1 GCA_020426755.1 Planctomycetales bacterium | reverse complement strand
TCCCGTTAGCGCATTCCGTTCTCGTGCCAAGTACCTGGGAGAACAAGGTCGTGCGAACGAGTTTCTCACTGAGGGAATAGTGATGATGGGCACGACGGCGGTGCTGGGTCTGTTCCCGCCGCTGGCTGCAGCCTATAGCGTCTATCAGCTCGGCAAAGCGATCTACACCAACGACGCGAGTCTTTGGGATGACGCGGTGCTTGATCTATTCGTCTTCCAGGGCTGGCAAGATCTGAAGCCCGCAGCAATCGCATCACGTTATCGCGATGCGCAGCGCACCGTGAAGTTCATTCAGCACAACGTTCACGACGTGTTGAAAACTCGCCAAAATGCCGCCAAGGCAATCGCTTCCGATCGCGCCAAAGTGATTAACACGAAGTATGGAACGAACGAGGGGAGAAGTGCCGATTTTGCGACCCAAATGGGTAAGAAGGCCAAGATACACGAAGACGACGGCGCCATTGCTATGCTGTTGCGCAATGACGAGGAACTGATGCGGTTGATCGACGAAGAGCCGCCGTTGTCGAAGACAAAATACCGAGAGCTTGTGGAGAAGGTCTGGAATCGTGTCACAAGTAACGAAGAATACGTAACGCAGGTGCGGGGCCTCGTCGAGTCGAAGCTCCGAGCCGCCAAGCGTCCGATAGAAATGGCCGATCAGATGGCGGAATTTGTCACGGCCATGCACATCGGCACGTTCTTGCGAGATCCGCTCGGAAAGACGGTTGAGATTTGGAAGCCCGTGAAGTTCGAAAAGTTGATGAAGCAGTTTGACGATGTCGCCAAGCGACTCGACGACTTCAAACGTGGCAATGTTGATGTTCACGGGCAACAGATTGCTCTTGAGAAGATCGCTGGCTTCAAGAATAAGATCTCAGATCCCGCTCAGGTGCTTCAGGTGAATGCGTTGGAAGAGCTCGTTCGCGACCACGCATTCACGATGCCTGGTCCTTGGGATCACTTGGTCAAACAGCTAGGTGACATGGGAGCCCACGACCTGGACGCATTCAAAAAGTTTGCGGATGCTCCATTCGTCTCACAGGGTGTACTGGAAACAATTCGACAGTTCATTGACTATGCCAACGCCGGAAAACTGCATAGCGTTATGCCTGGTCAGCTCGTCGCTGTGGCGCTGCGCGGTACTGCTGGCGCGACGGCAACCGCGATCTTGGAGCGGGCCAAGCTTGTACAAGGACTGTTCGAACGGCGGCCAGGTGCGCTCATCGAAAACCTAACTAACTATGACACGACATGGCGTGCACTGACGGATGTCTACAAGTCGCCGATGCAAGGATTATCCGACTTCGACCTCAATATCGTGATCAAGGGTGGCGGTCGGTATCTCGAGGAAGTGCAGAGGGAATTTGTAATCGAATTCCCCAATGGTTGGACGCCGGACAAGAATCACGGTCAAATGGCTGGCGGTCATTTTCTGAGCGAGCTTGTTGATTTCGCGAAGGGTGGAAATGGCCGGGCGCCCAACCATGAAATGCTTGAAATCGCCAACAAGATGGAAAGGAAATTGGTTGACGGCAAGATGGAGGACGTGCCGTTTGAACAGCCTTTTGAGATCTACACACAAGACACCAACGAGTTCCTGCACTTCGTTGGCTACCGAAGCTATATCAACGGTCGCAGCGCCAAAGGCGGAATTTCAATTGTGGCGAGTCCCGATGGTCTGCAAACCGTCATTCATTACAGCAACTTGTTTGAGCAGGGGCTGCCGACATCGCGCGTGATAGGCGTCACTCCAAGCGAATCGCCGATCTTGGACTACGTGCTTCAGTCTCCCAGTCGATACGATATTGCGAATACGCTCAAGACGGCACGCAACTGCGCAGCCCGCGCCTCGCAAGCCAACAGCTTCTGCGGCGGCGGTTCGTTCCTGCAAGCCCGCGCGGATGAGGAAACCGTCGTGCTGTTGCCGCTCGAGCCAGACAATCAACTCGTGCCGACTTCGTTTGAAGCTGGCACCGTAATTGACGCCAACCTGCTGAATGAAACGAGTGACGAGGCAGGTGATGCGGTGGCCGCCGAGGCAGGTTGGTCGGTCATCTTCAGTGACGCCGTGCAACCCGAAATCGCGGCTGCTGTCAGTCACGCCGCTGCTCAGTGGCAAGCATCATTGGGCAGCAAGCTTGGCCTAACGCTTGACCTGCGCGTCGAAGACCTGCCGGCCGGACAGCTCGGTATGGCGAACATCACGGGCTTTGATGACCACGGTGTGCCGAACCGGGGTGAGCTGACGCTTGATGTCGACGCCAGCGGACATGGTTGGTTCATCGATGCAACGCCGAGTGTGAACGAAGAATTTGAGCTGTCCGCCGACGGGGCAGTACGTGCTGCCGACGGCAGCGACGCTTTCGGTCGCTATGATCTGCAAACTGTTGTCGCTCACGAACTGGGCCACTTGCTAGGCTTCACCGTACAGTTCGGCGGGTTCGCTCAACAAGTGACCGGTAACGACGACGTGGGCTTCGAGTTCATGCTGGAAGGTGGGCGAGCCAAGCTGGATCGCACGGCCAATGAACTCGATCCGAACTCGTATCCGAATGCACTCATGGCAGCCACTTTGTCGATCGGCCAACGCAAGTCAGCGACTGACATGGAAGTGGCAATGCTGCAGATGGCTCGTACCGCCACCTTTGTCGACATCGAGTCGCCGTTCGTCACCGCGACGGCACATTTGCATGCAGACGGACATGAAGGCACGCACGGCGGGTTCGTGCTGCTCGCCGAAGACGTGATCGAACAACTGCAGGCCGGTCCAAGTGTCGGACTGACCAACAGTGGCTTCGTTGTCACTGATCCGAACGCCGCGGGCTTCGGTTGGTCGCTCGATGGTGCAGTCGCGTTGCAGAACCAGAAGGCGACGCTCAGCGAGAACGATTCGCGATTGCTGAGCGATTTGCATCAAACGTTCATGATTCCCGACAATGCCATCAAGTTGACGTTCACCGTTGACGCGAGCGGTCTGGCGGCAAATCAACTGCTGCCGCCCGATGCATTCGAAGTCGCGCTGCTCAACGCCATCACCGCCGAAAGCGCACTGCCGGTTGCCGATGGCCTCACCGACACGGACGCGATTCTAAACTTGCAAGAAGATGGTTCGTCGTACTTCTCATCAGCGGTGACGATTGACGGACCGCGATCCGGCACGCAGGTCGATTGGTCGCAACCGCAAAGTGTCACGATTGATCTGGCCAACGTTGAACATGCTGATCCGGTGACGCTCTACTTCGATCTGATCGGTTTCGGCTCAACCAGTAGCCTTGTCACGTTGCAGAACTTGCAGCTTTTCACTGACGGTGGGACGGCCGAACCGGGCATCGTCGTGACACCCACCAGCGGCTTGACGACAACAGAAGACGGTGGCACTGCGCAGTTCACCGTCGTACTGACCGCTCAACCTACTGACGATGTGCTCGTGCCGCTCTTCAGCAGCTCGACGCGCGAAGGTCGTCTGTCAGCGGCCAGCCTGCGGTTCACTCCCGACAATTGGGATGTACCGCAAACCGTTGTGGTCACAGGACAAGACGACTCGTTGGTCGACGGCGATCGTGCTTATACCGTGATCACCGCTTGGGCAACCAGCGCTGATCGACGCTACCATGGAATGAATGCCGCGGATGTGCAACTGATCAATCGTGACAACGATCTGGCACTGCCGCAGATTGTCGTCAATGCGGCGACCGACTTGTGGACCGATGAAGGCGGCGCGACTGCTCAATTTGACATCGTCTTGTCCGCCCAGCCGACCGCCGACGTTCGTGTGCCTCTAAGTTCGACAAACACTTCAGAAGGCAACGTCAGTCCCGCGGAAGTCATCTTCACGGCCTCGAACTGGGATCAGCCGCAAACGATCACCGTAACGGGCGTCAACGATGGCTTGGTCGATGCGAATACGAGCTACTGGATAACCACGGGCTGGGCGGTAAGTGCTGATGCTCGCTACCATGGCCAGGATCCAGATGATGTGCCCGTCGTCAATCGTATCCAGCAGCGCCCGGTTGTCGCGTTCTCGAATCTAGACACGAATCGTGACAGCTTTGTGACACCAATCGACGCGCTGCTCGTCATCAACGAATTGAATCGGCTCAGCTACCTATCCCCGGATGAAATTCGTGACATCGACTATCAGTTGGACAATCCGCGACTTGATGTGAATGCGGACGGTTTGGTATCGCCGTTTGATGCGTTGTTGGTGATTAACGAACTCAACAATCATGAACTCGGTGGCAAGCAAGTCGCTGTAGTCGATAACGCAGACGCAAGTGATGCGGCGTTAGCGGATGTCGATCATGGCGATCTCGTCCCGATCGATGTCGACGAAAAGCCGATCGTGCATGCACTCGTCGCAACACACAGCGCCGCTAACGTGTTTGATGAGCTTGACTTGGCGGATATCGCACTGGCTGTCGCGGACACAGAGAAGCTGCGTGAGAGCCGGAGAGAGTGAATATCGAATGTTGAATGTTGAATGAGTTCGCCGCAACGCGCTAGCGTCGGTTTGTCCTGGCGCTAATGATTCTTGATTTCGGATCTCGGAATGAGAACTTAGGAGTCGTCACTTCGAAATTCGATATTCAACATTCAATATTCAATGTTGACCTGGGTGGGATGGGTAATTAGCCTAAGTCATGAGTCTTTTCTTTTGAGGTCTTCCGCTTGCCAATGATCTGAAACTTCGACAATCTAAGCTAATCAGTCGGCAGCTCGAGAGCGTCGTGAACGCGCACGGAGTTGCGGCGCCGACGTGTTCCTCCAAACAGTAGGGCACGTGACGGGGTGATGGTGACGAGCTTATCTAGTTTTTGGCAAGCAGGATGTTTGCCCCCAGTTCAGATAACAAACGTAGGGTGCCGCGAGGTTTTGGCATTCATACCTTTTCGGGGCAAGTCAAGTTACATGCAATTGATTCGACCACTTCGATATTTTCTCTTGTTGGCGACGCTGCTTTGCTCGTCGATTGTAAGCGCACAGACCAAGCAGTTGACGTTCGACGAAGTTGAGTTTGCGAGCGTTGACGGTTTGACCGTCGAGGGCGTGACGTTTGGTTACACGAAGAATGGTGTCAGCTCGCCTGATGCCCACTATGCTTCGTTTGGCCC
>JAGQPK010000440.1 GCA_020426755.1 Planctomycetales bacterium | reverse complement strand
CAATCGGCACGGAACTGCACTTGGTGAATCGTTTGAAGCAAGAGCACCCCGAGCAGGAGATCCACTTCCTCTCGCCCGTCGTGTGCATGTGTGCCACCATGTATCGCATCGACTTGGCACATCTCTGCTGGAGCCTCGAAAACCTGGCAGCAGGGGCTCCCGTGAATGTGATTCACGTTGATCCCGAGGTCGCGCGTTGGTCGCTTGTCGCCTTGCAGCGCATGCTGGAAGTCAGCTAGTCGACAGAGAATTCCGCT
Source organism: Planctomycetales bacterium (assembly GCA_020426755.1). Taxonomy (GTDB): domain Bacteria; phylum Planctomycetota; class Planctomycetia; order Pirellulales; family Pirellulaceae; genus JAGQPK01. Next base: position 4,861 of record JAGQPK010000440.1, on the reverse strand, counting down.
CCACAAGCGATCAGCAGTGCACCAATGACTGCGATACTAAGCTACTTGCCGGCCGGGTCGGCAAAGACTTGAATGCGTGCCACTGGCTTTAGCTTTAGACTCGCGGGCTTAACTTGTAGCTCGCTGGCGGTGGCTTCCAGATCGCGACGAAACTCGGCGACCTCCGCCTCGGAATCGAGCCCGGCAAGTTCTAGATCAAACGCCAAGTCACCGCTGGTACGGTTGGCTTGATGAACACTGATGGCCAAGACGTTTTCACCTTCGATGACATCCTTCGAATCGACTGCAAACGGGTGAAAGGCTCGCTCCAGCTTCGTTTCCGGTCCCACGGCCCGGACCGCGTTTGCGGCTAACGAAAGTTCGCCGGCCGGCATGTTGTGACGATAAACTTCGCGACCATTGAAGTAAACAACTGCCCCATCATCGCAACAGACACGTCCTCGCAACAATCGAAATCGCCTCGCCTCGACCACACGAAATCGACGGCGAAACAACACCGTCGTGCAACGTTCGCCTGCCACATCACTGTCAGCCAAATTCGTGGCAACGTCTGGATCTCCGTAACCGAGCAGCGCCTTGCCGGCTGGCCACTTTGACTCGTTAAATTCTGCGGCAAACCATTGTGATGAGGTCGCGTCGGGCGCGACCAACCGCGATGAATTGAGATACCGCCAGCCCTCGGCACCCCGACGAATGATAGGTTCGGCCGCATCCACAGCAGAGCGGTCGGCGGCGCTGAATAGCAGACCGCAAAACAACAGTGTGGTAATAGGTTTCATCGAACTGTTCGGCTCGCGGGGGACACGAGCTGCTTTCGCACTAGTCGGCCAACGGCAGGTGGGAGGGTCCGTCCGACGCGGGGTAAGCTACGCATCTCCGCGCAGCTTTTCGAGCTCATTCGTGCACATGCCGCGAAATGATGTTTACACAACGAATCGCAGGCGTCGGCAAAACGAACTCAAGCAAAGTCCTGTGAGGCGTCTCTATTGTCCGTGTCTGCGCAGCCAAATGCAATAGGACAAGTACCACGCCTGCCGAGCAAAGCGGCCCAGTTCGATGAAAGCCGCAGGCCGCAGTGTTCGCCCAAATGAAGCCAATCGCCGCGGCCAACTGCTAACGCCGGTACCGCGTAACTGAATGCACATGGCAACTTTCGCCGAGCACCTGCCTGTGTGGTTGAATGAGGATTTCGGAATGACGATCTCGAATTGCTGAACGCGTCTCGGATGGGATTCCAAGACTTCAACATTCAAAAGTCAGCAATCATCATTCAGAAATCAGCGGTGGGCGTTGCCCTGACAACGAGCTACTTGTTGTCCCGCTCGCGACAGAAAGCCAGGATCCCAGCAACATCCTTGGGCAGACTACCTGCTGGAGCAGCAGCGGCGGGTGCTGGCGTTTCGGGAGCAGCCGCTTCTTCAACCGGCGCAGGAGCAGGTTCAGCCGGGGCCGGCTTTTCAGGCGCGGCCTTTTCAGGTGCAGCTGCAGGAGCCGCACCTCCACGAGCAGCGGCTAAGATATCCGCGACGCTCATGGCAGCCGGCTTGGCAGGCTTCTCGGCTTTGGCAGCAGCAGGTTTGGCGGCCGGAGCCGAGGCACCACCGCGAGCGGCAGCGAGAATATCCGCCACTGATGCACCTTTTGCTGCAGGCTTAGCAGCGGGTTTCGCTGCCGGCTTGGCTTCGCTCTTCGCAGCACCCGCTTTGTCGCCGCCTCGCGCCTTCTTATCCTCCTTAGGGGCCGGAGCATCGACAATCTTCAGAAAGTCCAGGTCGATGTCATACCAAGCAATGTTCTGATGGGCGTCAAACTGAACCAACGCGCGGCCGTTCATGTTGACTGTCTTGACGATGCCGGTCATCGCCTGGAACCGACGCAACTCGGGCCGATCGCTGTCCACGACCACATACTTGTCCGTGAATTCTCGCTTCAGCTTCTCGATCTGCTCAAATACCATTTCGAGGGGTTCCCCAAGTTGCCATGTCGACCGAATACGTCGGCACGCAAACGTTCCGTTGAGTCAAACAAGCTGCTGATTGTGGTCCAATTTGGGCTCGAAATCAAGCGGTCACACAAGGGGCTGGAGCTGGTCGGAGGCGATCGCATCTCAGCCAGGTTGCCGCTACGAGTTCGGCAGCCAAATTGCCTCATATGTCCAAATGACGGTCGCCGGCAACCGCGTCGCTGCCACACCGGGCTCGCAGCGAATCTGCCGTGAGTCCGCATCCCAGTGCAGTCGCGTCGCGGCATTCGCGACGAATCTCAGGCGGCCCGAATCCGCCACAAGTATCTCGATCTGCTGATCAGTCGACTCAACGTCGTATTCCGGGTCGACCTGGTAGGTACTGCCCAACCAGTCAGGCGGCGTGGTAACACGACAAGCCGCCTCGAACCGCCAGCGATCGCCGGCCTCCACGACGGCCAACGACCAGTGACTGCGGCCAGCCAAGCCGACAGCGACGACTCCCAACTTGCCCGCCGACAGCTCGCACGAGTCAACCTGTTGCAGCGGCGGGCTGGCCGGCCAAGCTGCGTCCGCGGTCTCCAGCGAGCGGACGATCGGCTGCAAGTGATCTCCGTCGGCGCTGGATCGCTGGCCAATCGTCTGCAGGAACCGATCACCAGCACGACAAATGACCAAATCCAGTGGCCGGCAATCCGGTGCAGACAATTGGAGCGTCCAACTTCGCTGCGGGGCAGACGGAGTGGACTCGGTACCGTCATTCATGATGTTGTCGAAGCCCTGGGGTTGAAAGCCCGCGCAACGACCCAAGGTCATTCGCGCGAGGAACAGATCTAGTCATCACCTTTGACTCGCCAGCGCAGGAAGGACTCGAGAAACTCCTGAATATCTCCATCCAGCACGGCGTGAAAGCTGCCGGCCGAGTGCCCCGTGCGACTGTCTTTGACTCGTTGGTCCGGATGTAGAAAGTAGTTTCGAATTTGACTGCCGAAGCCAATGCGAGATTTGTCCTTATACTTCTGCGCTTGCTCGAGTTCGCGTTTCTCCTCCTCGATCCGTGCCAACCGAGCACGCAGCATTTTCCATGCGGCAGCCCGATTCTTGTGCTGACTCCGTTCATTCTGGCACTGCACAACGATTCCCGTCGGCATGTGGGTAAGTCGAATTGCACTGTCGGTTTTGTTGACGTGCTGACCACCGGCCCCACTCGCGCGAAAGGTGTCCTGCCGGACGTCCTTTTCGTTGATCTCGATCTCTTCGCTATCGTCGACTTCCGGCGAGACGTCGACCGCCGCAAAACTTGTCTGGCGTTTCCCTTCCGAGTTGAACGGACTGATGCGCACCAGGCGGTGCATTCCCGTCTCCCCCTTCAAGTAGCCGTAGGCCATCGGCCCCCGGATCGCGATTGCCGCGCTATTGATGCCCGCCTCGTCGTTGTCCATGCGGTCCAAGAGTTCGACCGAATAGTCGTTCTTATTGGCCCATTGGGTATACATCCGCAGCAACATCTCGGCCCAGTCATTCGCATCGGTGCCGCCGTCGCGCGCGTGAATGGTCATGATCGCACCCACGTGGTCGTGCGGGCCATTGAGCAGCGTGCTCAATTGAAGTTGCTCAATGAGCTGCTCCATGCGATCCAATTCGCTGAGGACTTCCGGGCCCAGCGACGGATCTTCCTCCGCCATCTCTAGCAAGGCTTCGAGATCTTCAGACGCATCAATCGCGTCAGAAAGCGGCTTGACGACGGCCTTCAGTGACTTGAGCTCAGTCACCTTCTTTTGAGCACCCTCGGTGTCGTCCCAGAAGCCGGACTCCGACATGGTCTGCTCAATCGCTTGGATTTTCTCACGGTTGCTGTCGTAGTCAAAGACTGTCCCGCAGCTGAACAATTTGTCGCTGGATATCTTCGGCACGATTATAGGCTTCTCGTTCCATGGCTTCCGTGTCCTTCTCCTACGAGCAATTGACGATGCGATACACACGCTGATTGATCGTATCGCTTGCGGCCGCCAGCGTCCAGTCAGACGCCCCACACCGAGCGCGCAAAAAAACACGGGGCGGATCAGTGATCCGCCCCGTTGATCAGTTTTCAACTTGTGGCTACTGCCAACTTATTGGCAGCCACCGCAGCAGCTCGAGCAGTTACCGCAACCGGCACCACTTGCTCCGCCACAGCCATTCGCACCACCGGCACCGTAACCGCCACCGACGCCGTAGCCCGAGGTCGGAACAGTCACCGTTTGGGGAACCATATGGCAACGACGAACTTGCACAGCCTTCTGGACCGTAACCGGAACCATGACCGTGTAGTTCTGCACCGACTGGACGGGAACACGATTGCAAACCGTGACGTTGTCCACGCGAGTGCGGGTTTGGGGCACCATGACCGTGTAGTTTTCATCACGGCTGCGTTGTTCCGTGCGGTATTCCGTCACGTTGTACGAACGCTCACGTTGCTCCGTGCGATACTCACAAACCTTGTTCGTACGAGTACGAGTTTGAGCTTGCATTTCGCAAACGCGAACGTTGCGAGTGCGAGTTTCAGGCTTGTACTCGACAACTTGGCGAGTGCGCTCACGTTGCTCGGTCGACCATTCGGTGACCTGCTCGGTGCGAGTGCGAGTTTGGGTTTCGCATGCTTGCACATTGACCGTACGAGTACGAGTCTCGTTCTGCATACGGGTTACAGGAACCGAACGTGTACGAGTCTCGGTGTTGTAGGTCGTGACCGGCACCGAACGAGTACGAGTTTCGGTCTTCCATTCGGTAACCGGCACCGTACGAGTGCGAGTCTCTTGAACCATGCGAGTGACCGGCACCGAACGGGTGCGAGTCTCGGTGTTGTAGGTCGTAACGGGAACCGAACGTGTACGTTGCTCCGTCTTGCACGTCGTGAAC
>JAGQPK010000043.1 GCA_020426755.1 Planctomycetales bacterium | reverse complement strand
AAGTTGTCCGCCAAGGTGGCTTGGCACCGAGCGACCCACGCAGGGCTTGCCGATTGAAAATGGCAGGAGTGCAACGCTGACGATGATCAGCCGAAAGAATGATGAGTGATGACAAAGGTGTGTCATGGAAGACCTCCTAAACAGAAATGGTGATGGACCGGCCATTGTTTGGCCTGAAGTCCGCAAGTGCTCCTCGCTCTCCAATAGAACGGGGAAAGTAGAAGACTCATGGGTCACGTTGCGGGCGAATCGTGCAGGCTGAGCATAATGTTGACGACTTGCCCGGATTTCATTACGACTTCAGCCGAGGTCGTCCCGGATAGTGAGGACATCATTGAAGGCTCACCGGCGAGCCGTACCGAGAGGGCCGATTTGCCCAGCTGGTGTGTCGCGAACGGGATAACAACGGTTCCGCAGGAGATTGATCGAATTGAATCTCCGGATGCAATTGGTTTTCCGGACAGCACGAAGTGTCCCGACCAGCCAGTTGAGCCACCTTCCGCCGTATGATGCAAGCGAACCATACTCGGTGAAGCACGCAGCGAAAGTGGTTCATCGATGTAGATGGGTAAACTGGCTGAGAAGACCGTCTCTCCTGTTTCACTGGCGACGGTGCGCTCGTTGCCGAGAAGCTGCGGAGGAGGCTCGGTCAAACGGTGGGACATTTCTCGACTGTTGGTGTTCTGCCTAGGTAAGGCTTCCTGGCGTGCGCTTCCCTTGACGATGGCTGATGCGGATTCAGCGACGTTCGTGTCCGCATCGATCCGTAGCCAAGCTTGAGTTGCATCCTGGGCAGTGCTGTCGACACACGTAACGGATAGAGTGACGGACCGGCCATGCTCGCCAATCGTTGCTTCACTGAGTACTAGGCCGCTATCGTTTACGGTGAACTGCGCGTGCCTCAAGTCGATATCAAGATCAGTCTGACACGTAACCGTTTTCGGCGTGTGTTGTTGAATGTCTTCGGCAGTAAAACGCAATACCGCAGGGGTCCAGCTCAACGGTTCTTGCAGGTCAGCGGTGATGCTATGTTGAGTGACGAACTCACCGTGGTCGCTTTGCCAGCTAATCGTCGCGGACTCGCGGACCTCGCCACGCTTGCCTTGAGTGCGGATGTGCAACGAGATCTCCGTCGACTCACCCGGCGCGAGCGTATGCTGCGTTACATTTGCTTTGGTGCAACCACATGTCGTCTGGATGTTGTGTTGCCGAACAATCTGAATTGAGTGTGGCAAAGGATTGTGGAACAAGAACGTATGCGTGACTGGTACGCCGGCGATGACGTTCCCGGCATCGAAGCTCTCGACTGCGAGATTCGAGCGAGCCGGCTCGCCGGAATGCAGACGGTGATCATCTAGGACGTCATTGCCCGCTGGCAGGCCATGCGGCTTGATGCAACCTGAAGCCCCGACTAGCAACGCACCTCCTAAAACGATGGCGGACCGATAGCGAACGATGCCGCGAGTCGACGTGGTCATTTCGAGAGCTCTCCTTGAGGCGGATCTCAGACGCCGCGCTGTTCTGTCGAACGAGTCCGCGGCGCCGGTCGAGATCGTGGCGTTCCCGTGTGAGGCGGGAGTGTAGGAGAGAGGGCACTCGCATGTCAAAAAAAATGCGAGTGCCATGAGACCGTCACTGTGAGAACTAGACTGAGGCGGTCCTGCTTTCCGGCTCGAACAAGATGGTCTCACGCCGAATACGCTTGAGACCAGTCGCGATGGTGCGGAGATGGACGGTAATCTCAGCCAAGTATCGATGGGCTGCGCGATAGTCGGTGCAAGTTGTTTCGATGGCCGCTCGTCTGCAGATCGATTCGACAAGATTGCTGAGCAGTACGTGATGGTTTTGCACCTCGTGTACCAGATCCGCAATGGCGACCACATCGCGTCGGAACGGTTCGGTCGTCGATGCATCCACCGTGATCAGATGGGATTTTGTTGAGACGGGTAGTGCCGGACGTTCTTCATTGGGATGCGCGCGTCGATGAGTGGTTGATCGAAGTTGTTTGGCAATTCGTATGAGAGCCGCAGAGGAAATCTCACGCCCATTCGCTTGCGCACTCCGTACGAAGTCGCGAAACGTCACTTCTGGAACAGTAGCTTCGAGTTGCCAACGCGATGACTGGTTCTTGTCAATGCCCAGGTCTCGTAGGCGTAATGAGTTGAGGTGGCGCGGTGCGGAATATCGGTCGCCTCCTCGTAACTTCATCTCCGCCAACATCTGTCCTCCCAAACGCTCCGCCTGCAGTTTTAATTCCGCCGCCAGATTCTGCAGGCTAACACCCAGCGATGCGCGAACCGCGTGAGTCCGCACGGATTCCGCTTGATGCCGAATGGACTGGATCTGCTGGATTGAATCCGCTTCTGCCAGTTCCCTTCTAGCTAAATCGAGCTTAGCAAGCTGCTCAGAATGCTCCTGGCTGTGACTATTGATGGTCATCATCGGTTCTAAGTCCTCCTGAAATTCCAAGGAACCAAAGTCGTCCTGCGGTACATGACTAGTCGAGAACTACTCGCTAATCCGGACAGGTAAGTGGCGAGATTTTAGCGATTGAGAAAAAAACACGAAGTCGCATGAGAGTTTGAGATCGCTTCGGCAGTTGATCTAGAGTGACGACATGTCGTCGCAATCATCGCTGCGACGAAGGGCATATTTCAATCCGCGATCTTGGAGGCTGTTATGAAGCGATCAGCATTGTCATTGTTGGAGTTGACAATCGTCATGGGACTGATCTCACTGCTCTTGCAACTGCTGTTGCCGGCAATGACGGTGGTCAGGGAGGCCGCGCGCGTGGTGCAATGTGGCAGCCATCTCAAGGCAATTGGTGTGGCCGCAAACGAACATCATGAAGTTCACGGACGCTTGCCCAGTGGCGGGTGGCACTTCACATGGATAGGCGAACCGGAACGAGGCACCGGTGATAATCAACCTGGAGGCTGGGCCTTTAATCTGCTGGACTATCTCGCTGCGGACGAGACGCGGGCGCTTGGTTTGTTGCTAGACGGCGACGAACGTGAAGCGGCACTCGTTCAACGGTGTCGTACGGCGATTCCCGTTTTCCATTGTCCGTCGCGACGTAGCGCCATGCCGTATCCGCAGACTTGGAACACGCTGCCGCTGCAGCGCGATGGGCGACTGAAGGAGCCGATGGAGTGGACTGCCAAATCTGACTACGCTGCCTGTGTTGGCGATGGGGCGGATGTTGAGTTTCCCTGGCGGTGGGCCGGGCCACTTACGCTGCAGCAAGGCGATGATCCCAGCTTCGCATGGCCGGCTAACAGTGGCTTCACCGGCGTAATATTCGGCCGAAGTCACATCCGCCACCGACAGATTCGGGATGGACTCTCACAGACACTGCTCGCGGGTGAGAAATACGTCGACGCCGACCACTACACTACCGGCGAGGACTTTGGTGACAACGAGAGTCTGTACAACGGCTTCAACAACGATACCTGTCGTTCGACCCTGTCCCCGCCGCGTCGTGATGCACGTGGAGGTGATCTGCGAAATGCCTTTGGAAGTGCACACGCGAGTTTCTGGCAAGGCGTGATGTGCGACGGCAGCTTGCGGCGACTTGACTACAGTATGGACGCCCAACTGGTACAACAGCTGGGGAATCGAAATAACGCGATGGGAACGCCGGCGACGCAGCTGACGCGTAAGGGGACGCAGTATGTTCACGCTCGCTAGTTCGTTGCTGATCGTCGCAACGACTGTCGCGCGTCCAGCACAACCGTGGGTCGTGGATCAGTGCGAGGTCTATCACTGCGAGAGTTACGCAGGCGAGTTGTCATACCGGCTGCATGTGCCGAGTGACGAGCGTATGTCGCCCAGGCCGTTGGTAATCTGGCTGCATGGCGCGGGCGAGGCGGGCAGTGACAACCGCCGGCAATTGGCTTGGCTGGAGCTGGTTTGGAAGACCCCCAGTGACGCAAAGCTGGCACCCTATTACTTGCTCGCCGTGCAACGTCCGGCGGACGCGCCCAGTTGGTTTCAGGTGGATGGTCACCTGCGCGATCCGCTGGATCAGCTCGATGCCGTGCTAGAAGACGTGCTGGGACGCCATGAGATCGACGGGCATCGCGTCTATCTGGCGGGCGTCTCACAGGGAGCCAGCGGAGCGTGGGCCTACGCAATCCGTCATCCGCAGCGTTTCGCGGGGATGCTGTTGTTCGGTCCGCCCGAGGCCCCCACGGAATTGCCGGTGTCGTTGAAACGGCTGCCGATCTGGGTGTTTCAGTCGACGGGCGACGGCATTGAAAAGCTGCGGCGGCTACAAAGCGTCGCACGAAGATTCTCTGCCCTCGGCGGACAAATGGCGGTCACTGCGGTTCCGAATGACTCGCACGACTGTTGGACGGCTGCGCTGAATGACTACGCGGCGTGGTCCTGGCTTACGGCCCAGCAACAGGATCGATGGAGCCCATTCGCGCCAGGTTGGCCGCCGCGACGAGTCGTCAACGTCGCGGCGTGGCTACTTGTTGGCGTTACGTTAGCGGGGCTACTAGGTCGCCGTTTGCTTAGTAGTGGTAGCTGCGGCCGCTGCCGACTGATCCACTAAGAGCGGAATGGTAGACGGATGGAGTGAGCATGTAGACCGTTCCCCGCGAACGTCCGCGAGATGAGTATTTACGACGACCACCTGTGGCGGACGCGCAAACGGTGACCGGTCCGCAAAAGGCCGCGACGGCCGTGTTGACGGCTCGGGTGAGAGCGTCCAGAAGAGAATCCAGGCCCGTGGTGTGATTCGTACGATGGCGATTCGCGGTGTGATTCATGAGCGGCGGCTCCTGTTGGTCACTGGATGAAAGCAAAACGGTGTGTCCTTGCTATGGTCTCCAGGTTAATCAGGCTGAACGCTCTTCCTAGTTTCGAAATCTTGACTCGTTACGATTTGTTGACGCGACGGCCGAGATAATCGATACCATTGGCGCGACCGCGTAAATCTTACCAAGCGAAATCCCGTTTGCTGCGAAGGTCGAGCTGCCAAGGGGCACAAGGCACTTCCAATGTCGTGCATTGTTGCTGGATACAACTCTTGGGGCTCACGAGAGCCATGCTCCCCAGACAAGCACGCGCGGACAACGCTGTATTCCAGGCCGCACGCACTCCAGGAACGCCTGTTCCTTTCCACGACGCCACTACTAAAACTTGGACGCGACCTCGGTCTGATCAATGACCGTTGCGGGGATTCGCAAACACGACGATGTGGCGGGCTATTGTTGAGCTAAGCTGCGAAACTTCACATTCGTTGTAAAGTTCCCGCTGGCTCAATCGTAGCGAATACTCCTGTAAAATCGTCGCCCCGAGCGTGTGTCTACCCCGTGAACCGATCGCTGTTCTCCGTTGCAACTCGCGTTACCTTCAGCCTTGCGCTGCTGTCGGTTACTACAACGCTGGTTGCTTATCGGTTGGCGGATCGGCCGCGACGCGACGTATTGGAACTGCAGCGGAAACGTTCAATCTGTGAATCGCTGGCGATCAGTTGTTCACTACACGCAGGCCGCAGAGACACCGAAGCGATTGAAGCGAATCTGCAGTCTGTCATACGGCGAAATCCCGACATCGCTTCCGCGCGATTGGTCAAGGGCGATGGAGTTGTCGTGGCGGAGATTGGAGATCACCAACGGCATTGGCATTTGACGACGACAGGCGCCTCGACAGAACACTGCATTCAAGTCCCCATCTCGGACTCTGGTAAGCAATGGGGACGTCTGGAAATTAGCTTTACGAGCGCGCAGCAGGACCGATTCGCGCGGTGGCTCCATCACCCGGTTACTGTGATGGGACTGGCTACCGTCGTACTCAATGGCCTGCTGTTCCGATGGTATCTCGGCAAGATCCTGACGTACCTTAACCCTTCGACCGCCGTGCCCCCGCACGTACGCTCGACGATCGACACGTTCTCGGAAGGCGTGGCGGTGATCGACAATTCCGGTCGCATTGTTCTTGCGAATCGGGCCTTTGCCAAAAGCGTGCTGCTGACGACGGAAGACGTAATCGGTAAACGACTGGATCGATTTGCCTGGCAAGCCGAAGCGGATCAGCCCTTGCCGTGGAACGTGTCAGTGCTAGGTACAAACCAATCCACGTCGCTTCGATTGTCACACGATCAGCTGGGCGAGCGTACTTATCTGGTATCTGCATCCGTCATTAAGGACGATCACAACAAACGTCGCGGCGTAATTGTCAGCTTTGATGACATCACGGGCATGGTTCAAAAGCGCGAAGAGCTGCGTTACATGCTGACGGAGTTGCAGAGGTCGCGAGACGAGCTAACTGAACGCAACAGAGAGCTGCAAGTACTGGCGACGCGCGATCCATTGACGAGTTGCTTGAACCGCCGGACCTTCTTCGAAGTGTTCGATCGCGAATGGAATCATGCCACGCGCGCCAAGCTCCCCTTAAGTTGCGCCATGGTCGACATCGACTTCTTCAAATCGATTAATGACAAGTATGGACATAGTAAGGGTGATAAAGTCCTGCGCACGGTGGCTGCCACGCTCAATAGTAGTGTTAGTAGCCAGCATGTGGTCTGTCGTTACGGTGGTGAAGAGTTCTGCATTTTGATGCAAAGCACCGATATAGACGGTGGTGAGCGAGTGGCTGAGAAGCTCCGCAAAGCGATTAGCGATTTGGATTTCGGTCCGCTCAAAGTAACCGCCAGCCTCGGTGTTTCGGCGATCAGTCTAGGCGGCAGCAGCCCACAGGAACTGTTGGATCAAGCCGACAAGTGCCTGTACGTCGCTAAACGCAATGGGCGCAATCAAGTGGTGCGTTGGGATGACGTGCCGGAAGATTTGTCGGCGGAGGAGAAACCTGTCGATCGACTCGAGCCGGCAGAGTCGATACCGTATGCTGCCGTCGCGTCGCTGATCTCCGCACTCGCCTATCGGCATGCTGACACGGCCGCCCATTCGACGCGAGTGGCCGAACTTGCAGTTGCTACGGCGCGCGGCTTAATGTCTGTCAAGGACGCCTACATTCTGGAAATCGGTGCGCTGTTGCACGACATTGGTAAGATCGGCGTGCCGGATTCCATTCTGCTCAAGCCTGGTCCACTCACGGAAGAAGAATGGCAAGTGATGCTGGTCCACGATCGCATTGGCGTCGAGATCATCGATTCGGCGTTCTGCAATTCGCAGCTCCAGGACATCTTGCGTTACCACCATCTCCACTACTTGCGGTCAGACAGTGGAGACCAACTGCCGCAGGGCGAAGCAATTCCGTTGGGAGCGCGTATCGTTGCGATTGCAGATGCCTATGACGCGATAGTGTCAGACCGAGTTTATCGCAAGGGACGCAGTCAAGCGGCAGCCTTCGAGGAACTGCGTCGGTGTAGCGGTACGCAGTTCGACCCCGACCTTGTGGAACGCTTCATTCAGACTGTCACCGACCATCGGACTCTTGACTTGCCGATGACGTCCAAGTTGACCGCGATGCAGATCGGCATTCAAATCGATCATCTCACGAAGGCCGTTGATGACGAGGATCGCGCCGGCATCGTGTCGCTGGCAAGTCGCCTCCGTGCCACCGCGGCACACTGCCAGATCACCGCGATTGAGGATGTCGCCGCAGCACTGCATGCCGCTGCAGCCGCTGGTGATGAGATCACGGATCTTCTGGATCTGACGAGCGAACTCGTCGTGCTCTGCCAACAGACACAGCGTGTTTACGCTCAAGCCCCTGCGTTGCAGGCGTGCGATTCAACTCAACTGAGCTCCGTTGGAAGCTAGCCGCGGTTCTCGTACGAACTGGGTACTCGCGCGAAAGGCAAACCGACGCTAGCGAGTTGCGGCGAACTTCATCGCGTTGGCCCACTATCAGCTCGTCGCGGGAACTACTGGCCAGCCTGCCGGATTAGCTCTTTCATTTCGCGCACGGCAGTTTGCAGGCCGACGAAGATTGCGCGAGCGACAATGCTGTGACCGATATTCAGCTCTCCCATCTCCGGCAGTGCGGCGACCGGGCAGGCGTTTTGGTAATTCAGGCCATGACCGGCGTGCAGGTCCATGCCGTGGCTGCGGATCAGTTCGCCGGCCCGTCGGAGTCGCGCCAACTCTTTGGTTTGGTCTGCGCCGGTGGCCAACGCATATTGGCCAGTGTGCAATTCGATCGCGTCCGCGTTTAAACGTTTGGCGGCCTCAATCTGTGCTTCAATCGGATCGAGAAACAAGCTGACCGAAATGCCGGCGTCGTGAAGTTGCGCGATCGTTTCACGCACGCTGTCAGCATGCGTGATGATGTCCAAGCCGCCTTCCGTGGTGACTTCTTCACGTCGCTCAGGCACCAACGTACACTGGTCCGGGCGAACTTCACGAGCTAGCTGAATGATCTCATCGACACAGGCCATCTCCAAATTCAATTTGACCTGTACTGTCTCACGCGCCACGCGCACGTCCCGGTCGATGATGTGTCGACGGTCTTCGCGTAGATGCAGCGTGATGCAATCGGCCCCACCCAGTTCCGCCATCGCTGCTGCCCAGATTGGGTCGGGCTCGTAAGTTCGCCGAGCTTGACGAACGGTCGCGACATGGTCAATGTTCACACCCAGGTTTGCCATATTGTAGCGCGCTTCTCTTAAAATGTGCCGTTGGCGGAATCTGCTTGTGCGGGGGCAAAGGGGATCGAATGCGTGCCCGCCTACCTTGCCTGCCCAGCAAGCTCGGCCCGAGATTGTATCAAACTCACTATGCAGCGGACAGCGACGCAGCTGGATCGGTGGGAGCCATGTCCCCGCGGTTATGCTGCTGGCTGCGCCCAGTGATCGAAAAGTTGAGTGTGTGGTACGATGATCGGTTGGGGCCGGCCAGCGGCAGGCTCCCGAGAGCATGCCAACTCTGTGAGCACACGGGAACCGAGAAGATGTCAACTGTCGACGATACGATTGAAGCACTCATCTTTGACTGTGATGGGACGCTCGTCGATTCCATGCCAACTCACTATCGTTCCTGGCAAACGGTGGCGGCGCGGCATGGCATCGCGTTCACTGAGCAACGTTTCTACGAGTTGGCGGGAATGCCCTCGCGCCGCGTGATCAAGCTGTTCGCCGATGAAGCGGGCGTGGAGATTGATGTGGAATCGGTGGTCGCCGAGCGAGAAGTGGTTTATTGGGAACGAATTCACGAGATTGCGCCGATTGATTCCGTGGTGCAAGTCGCTGCGAATCATCGTGGTCTCAAGAAATTGGCTGTCGCCAGCGGAGGCATCCGGCCGGTTGTCGAGAGACAACTGGAGGTCATTGGCGTGTTGGATTGGTTCGAGTCGATCGTGACCGCCGAAGATGTTGTGCGGCATAAGCCCGACCCGGATTCATTTCTCGAAGCTGCCCGCCGACTAGGTGTCGCGCCCGAGCGATGTCGCGTCTACGAGGACGCAGATCTGGGTGTCGAGGCCGCTCGCCGCGCGGGCATGCAGGTCGTCGACATACGCAGTTGGTCGCGTGCGTAGCGAATCCGAGAGACGCGCGCGGTCGCTCGCCGAACGGTGATTGATTTTTCCGTTGTCATTTGGCCGGTAAATACGGTTTAGAGCGCCGTAGTGCGCTTGCGTCGGTTCGACCCCGCCGCCAAAGTCCGTCAAAACCACGAACTGCGGCCCATGACGAACCAGCCATCATCGGCCCACCGAACGTGGGGATTCTTTGCGGTTCAGACTACAGCCGCAGCAGCAATCTGCAATAATTGTGTCGCTCGCTCGAATACCTCGTGGGTAACCTTGGCGTAGGAGGATCAGAACGGTGAATGCAGCTCATCAGACCAGCTCGGAAACGTGGCAGAGTGCCGGACAGGCCGGGCCGGAAGTCGTCCAAAGACTCAATCGAGCCATCGGGCCGTTGATGGCTGGTATGCTGATCGACCTGTTCGATGTGGTGACCCTCGGACCTATGGGTGTTTTTCTGGGCGTGCCGATCGGTGGGTTTGCCGGTTACTGGTTGGGCAAATGTCTGGGGCTCTCCAATCGGGGGTGCCTGGGTTGTGCAGCTGCCGCCGCAATTTACTGCAGCGTGCCCTTCACCGAATTCGTGCCGTTGGGATCGCTGATCGGTGCCTATGTCCGTTTTATGGAAGGTAGCCCTACGGCAACTGCCCCCCATCCGCAAACGATTGACGGCGAAGTCATCGGGAGCCGAGCGGTTGATTAATGAACAGCGGCTGAAGTCGGTTGCCGCATGCCGCTTGACACATGCGGCTTGAGGATTAGTTCGCCGAGTGGTATCAACCGCCATGCACACTGAAGCAAGAGATCGACGTCGGGTCAGAACCGATGCTAACGCATTGCGGCGAACTGCGTGCGGCCACGCTTGCCCATTACGGCGAACTGTTTTCGATCATCTGCAAATCGCGCAGCAACGGGCTATCGGCCGGTAACTTGGGACGTACACTTTGCGCGATTTGCTGGGCCTGCGCCACGTCGCGGCATTCCGGATCTGTCGTTGTCGCCATCGCCAGCGCCAATTGCACTTGCCACTTTAGTTCGTCTGGTCGTAGTTGAATGGCTCGCCGGAAATGCTCAATCGCGATTCGTGGGCGGTTGATTGCCATCGACGCTGCGCCTGCTAGCGCGTGTGCTTCGGCGAAATTGGGATCAAGCCGACAGGCGTTCTCACAAGCGATGGCACTGGCTGCGAATTGTCCTTTCTGGGCGAGTACACCGGCGTATTCGAAGTAGGTTCGTGCGTCACCGTCGCTCATATCAAGCGCACGACGATAGCGATCGATTGCCTCACGATAGTCGCCGCGTCGTTGGTACGCCCGCCCCAAGTTCCGCTGTAGTTCGGCGGAGTCGAATCGCGTACGCTCAGCGCGCAAGTAGCTGGCAATCAGTGCATCCAATTCCGATCTCGACATCGGAGCACCGTTGCCGAGATTCAGATCGCTGCGTAGCACTTCGTAGAGATCGAAGCCCGGACGCAGTTCACATGCTATTCCGGCATGCTCTGCGGCGCGTGCGTAATCGCCTTGTTGCGTCAGCACACTCGCCAGCGAATAATGCGCTTTGTGGCTGTGGGGCATTGCAGCTACGACTCGTTCGCACGCTTCGAGATCGCTCAGTGACCTGCCAGTTCTTTCCCACAGCAAGAGGCCGGCAATTGGCACGGCAATGGCCGACCACCAGAGCAAGTGCCGCAGCTTGGGGCCGATCCGCGCCTTAAAAACTTGTTGGGGATCGTTGACGTCGAGCGTTGCTTGGAATTCTGGTTCGCGGACTCGCCAGATGAAGCCGTCGAAATAAAAGTGAATCAGCGCAAACCCCGTGATGACGGCGAGTGCGGTCTGCATGATGCGTGGATTCGCTTGAGCCCGGGCGACATAGTCGTACGAGCCGAACAGTAAACAAAGCCCAATGTAGGCGACGACAAGTGGCCAGCGTTGCCGAAACAGAAAGCGAGTAAACGCACCCGCTGTCGGATCCTTGGCCGCACGATTTCGATTGAAGATCCAGACGATCGCCAGATACTGAATGTCGTGATAGCCTTCGAACAACCCGAAGGCGACAATCTTGCTGGACGTCATGCCGAACGCATACAAGTAGAACAACCAAGAGATGGCCAAGAGTGACAACTTGATCCAACTTGGCTTGCGTCCGCTGCTTAACTGTCGGATCAGGTTGGCCACATAGAGAACGGTTACGAGTCCGGTTGCCGCGAGCCAAAGTGTGGCGAGCGTTCGCACGGTGCTGGGCGAAATCGTTCCTCCAGCGCGGTAGTAGTGCATCAGCGCACCGGTCGCGCCATCGGTATGCCAATAAACGACACCAAACCAGGTGAGGCATAGCGCGTAGTCGAGTTGTGCGGTCCAGTTCTCGGTGTTGCGCAGCTTGGCGTCGTAGATGCGGACAAGCCCATATGTCTGCATGAGCCAATGCCATGCGCCCCATAACACAACGAGCAGCAGAAACGCTTGAGACTCTGCGCGGGTCAAGATCACTGCAGCCGACATGAACACAACGGGTGCGATCAAAAACCGCCAACGAAAACGGCGGAATAGGGCAGGGTCACCATAGGCGCGCATTAGGCCTGGTAAGTAGTGTCCCATCGCTAGGATCGTGCTGAATGTTGCGAGAGCAGTCAGGCCGGAGTAAGTTTCGGCGAACCAGAACACCGCCGCCAACACCAGCGGCGTCGCTAGAAAGAACGCCATATCGGCAGCAGGATTCAGAATCCAGATCGAAGATCCAGCAGTGGTTTGTCGTGGGGGTGACAACACGGAAGTTGTCGGAGCGTTGGACATGGGCCGTTATCTCCTTGAGGTCATCGCGCGGCCTCGCGACAAAGCTGACGCCAAGCTGGCACCGTAAGAAATTCGACCAAGCGAAACAACCTCTTTCTTCCGGCGATGGCACCGCTGGGCGAGTGCAGGAGAGCGCAAGGTTGCTGACGTGTGCGCCGTCAATGATCACAAACCGTGTTAGCCACAACGTTTGTGACTACAGTTCGTCTGCCGCGGAGTCCGGTTTTGACTCTGTGAAGTTTTCGTGAACTTTTACGTGCTCACGCGCACGTGCCGCCCAGAATGTCTGCCATGCGCGCCAGTCGAGTGGTGAGATGTGGAGATGATCAGGATCGAGCTGAAAGACTTCGGCAGCGCTGAATTGCGCGAGGCCGGTGAGTCCGACCACGCACGACTCGCGCGAGTTCTTGTCGAGCTGTTCCAGCCAATCGCCTGCACTAGCGCGCATCACAAAGCGGTTGTCGACATCTTGCCAGGTAAGCTCAATTGTGTTTTGCGGCCGATCCTGCATCGCAATGTGCACATCGATGCTAGACGTTGCGATGTGCAGCTTGGAAATCGAGGCGGCGAGTGCATCCGCTGAAGTACTCTCGCTCCAGATCAACAGCAGTTTGCGGTTGACGAAGCGCAAAATCGATTCCTCGACGTGTCGCAGCACCGCCAACTTGCGCTCGACTGACGGTAGCTGATTGTCTTGGGCAGCTTTCAACGCGTGTCGCAGTGCGGCGAAGCTTTTGGGCAGTGTGCCCGAATGAAAACCGGGGCGCAACAAACGCAGCATCGTTTCGCCGTGATGACCGACAGGCGTGGGCATCAATCGTCGTGGGCGATTTGCCTCGTACAGTCGCCAGTTTGCTTTCAACTCCCATACCAAGAAGCCGAACACACCGGGGATCAGCCAGATGGTCGACCAGACAATCGTGGGTGCGCGAACACTTCCGGTGAACGGGGCAATCGTCTTAATGATTGCCGGACCTGTCGGCAGAATCAACTTGTGCGAAACGGTGACAACCGGGAAGTGCTTGATCGGATTGATCTGCGGCTCGATGAGCAGTGTGAATACCAAGATCACGAAATACGCGATAAAGGACCAGCAGACACCCGAAAGTAGCTTGACTGCTTGTGTCACACGATTGTCACCCGCGCGAAAACGGAGCCATTCGTCCACGGTGTAAACGAGTCGCTCCAAATAAGCGAACACCCGACGGAACGTGTCCATAATCCATTCGAACAGGGCGGAGAACACGCGCATGCGAACTTCTTGCCACGTGCGCAGCAGCAAATCTGCGACCCGTTCGTCAACGTAGCGACCAATTCGTGAATTCAAGAACAATGCTGTCGCCAGGAAAATCTCGATGGACCAATGAAGCGCGGTTTCTGCAGGCGGACGCGGGCCGACGAGGCGGAAGACAGCGGTCACGATGGCCGGCCAAATAACGTAGCTGCGTAGTGCCGTGTAGAAGGTGCTGCGCAAGAACTCTTGTACGATCGGTGAATTGAAAATCCGTACCGGTGCCGCCACGATGTACGTGCGTATCAAGTACCAGATCAACTGCGCGCGGAGCTGGCACCAGGCACGGAATCGGGGCACGTGCATGACCAGTAGCAGGAACGTGCCTAACGCGAGCACCGCCAGCATCTCGGCATGACTTGTCGCGGGCACCGGTATCAATTCGATGGGCAGAATGTGATGTTCGGCCGCCGGAGGCAGATGTCCAGCTAGACCGGCCAGGCGATGCGATTGGTTAGGGCCAAAGTGCGATCGTCCAGCCAAAAAGTCGATTAGATGCCGCACACCTTCCATCGCCAGATAGGCACCGCCAAAGGGCAGCGCCGCGTATCGGGTAATAAAGCGACCTGTGCGTGTGCCAAAAGCGATGGAACTGAGCCGCTGCGCTGAACGCAAATAAATGGCACCAGGTCGATATAATCCCGCCAGTTCATGCGCGAGCTGTCGGTCAGCCAGTAGCAACAAGTCGCCGTGAATGAGTTCGGTCGCGCCGCCCAAGTCGGGTAACTTGATATCGTTTCGCGAAATCGCGTCGCGCAAATGTCCCAAGTTTGCGACACCCTGTTCCACAATCACGTCCAGCAACTCTTCGACCACGGT
>JAGQPK010000439.1 GCA_020426755.1 Planctomycetales bacterium | reverse complement strand
GACTGACGATCTTGTTGGTCAGGACGAGCTGTCACTGCGGAGATTCGGTGCCGCGCCGCGCACGACCGCTTTGCGTAACGATCGCCCGTTAGATCTTTCTCAAACGCGGCCGGTGGCGCAAGCCAACGTTGCCGATCTGCTGGCCGCGGCGATCTCGCCTACATTGGGCGTGCAAACCGAGTCTGTCGTTAGCCCGGCGCCGTCGGCGGACAGCTCGTTGACCGGCGGCGGAGTGCCGAAGCCGCTGGCGACAGATTGCGAAGAGCCGGTAATACTACCTTCAATCAGAAGTCATGATTTGGCGTCCGCCAATCGAGCTCGGCGCTCAGCAGTAAAGACGCGCCGTGACTTCGACGGTCATGTTGCCGCTGAGTCGACGGCGAGCGAAGCAACAACCGCAGCTCCGGCTCCTGGTGAACTGCAGCGCAATGACGCGTTGGCAACGCAGACTGCCGAACGGACTGCAGTGCGTCATCTCCGTGGACCGCATGTCGAGGAATCAGCGTTGGGTGTAATTCATCGGCCTCATGTGGACGAGTCCGCGCGTTCGCGTGTGCATCGGATCAATGACGGGGATACGCTCAAACGACTCGCAGCGCGATACCTAGGGGATGAAGCGCGCTACAGCGAGATTTTCGCGGCAAATCGTGACATCCTGGTCCGTCCCGATCTCTTGCCAATTGGCCAGTCGCTCAAGATTCCAGTGCGGTAACTCCGCTACCACTGGTCATGTCTAGCGTTTGCGCCAGGGGAATTGCACTTGCTGCGCTACAAGTCGACGCTCAATGAATTGCGCGATTGCTTCCGACAAGCCGAGTGTCGGTCCGTTGAGTAGCTTGGTGCCGTGTAATCGAGTCGCGAGTTCGTGGACGTAGAAGTCCTGGAAGCGAACCGCGTCATCGAGGTTCGCGGGAATTGGGCGATGAGCGCGTCGTAGCGTGTTCACGATTCGCTTGGCAGCATCCGCTGCCGGGTCGTCCGCGCCGTAGATCACGCAAGCGGAGAGTTGTCCGCGAACAATCGGATTAGACAACGCCTGTCGTGTTCCCATACCGCGAAACGCTTGGTCTGGCGAAACGAGCACGAACGCTTTGACGTCTTGTCCCTGTTTCAATGTCGGGAAGGACGGCATTGTCCAGTCGAACAAAATCCAATTCAGTGCCACCACGGTGCTCATGTCGAAGCCAATCACCGTGAGGCATTCCAGATTGAGTCGTTCGGCGTTGTTCTCCTCGACAAGAAAGCGACGTGCCGCCTCGACGTCGAGCAGCATATCGTTGATGTCTTGCGAGCGAAACGCCTCGCGATCCAGCATGACAACATCGTTTTCGCTGAGCTCACGACGATCCGACTGTCCGTGTCCGCGCAGATCGGGCGCAATTACTGCGTGCCCAGCCTTCTGTAGTGCCTGGCCCAGTTCAAGCAGATCTTGGCGACTACCCGCACCCAACTTGCCATCCCAGCCATGCAGCAGAATGATCGGCACTGTTTTCTTACCGCGATTGCCAGCCCAGTAGGTACAGTGCACCACCACGCGGTCCTTGGCAATCAGTTTTAAATCACGCGGCGCTGCGAGTGCTCCGGGTAGCGGTGCTTCCTGGTTTGTTGGATTCGCCGCAGCCTCGGCCGGTAGTCCATTCTCTGATGCATCTAGGCCGTCAACTTCAAGTGAGTCGTCGGACTCGTTCTGCACTGCTGCCGGTTCAGTCACTGGCAGTTGGCCCGCGCGGACTGCGGCGAAACCAGTGGCGAAATGCAGCGATAGGATTGCCGCGCTCGTCCGGCACCAAATGGAGACAAATCGCCGCATACTCATGATGTCATCTCAATGTCGGGCCTGTGTTCCGCAATTGGTGGGGTGTTCGCATTCAATTGCATTGTTGCAAGTCATGGTAAGCTAGGGGCTGTAGTGGGTCAACAAATGTCGCAACGCGTCGCCATCCATCGAGTTAATTCGCTGCAACGCGTTGTAGTCCGTTGGTTTAGTTCGCCGTAACGCATTAGCGTCGGTTAGCCCGGACGAGTTTGAAAAAACTGCCGACAAATGTTTGAGGTGGATCACGCGAAACCACGAGTACATTTCGCATTCACTGGGCATTTAAAGCATAGGGCCGGCCGCGATCACCCAGAGTGTCTTGAAGAGCATGTCACAAGCCGATGCAAATCCAATCTGCCTGGTGGAGCCCGGAGCCGACCGGCCGCGCGCTGGTCGATCGGCTTTGCTCGTAAGCTTTCTGGTACATCTGCTCCTGTTGATCGGTTTCAGTCTGTTAACGACCAACGTTTCCGACGCCCTACCGGACTTGGTTCTCACGACGCCGACTGCGGACGAGATTGTGTTGGATGAAACTCCGCCGGAGGAGTTTCATTTTGATATCGAGCCGGCGGAGGCGATTGGTGCTGCCGCGTTGGGCGGCTTGCAGGACACGCTTGTCGCTGGGCAGTTGCCCGAGCCCGACCCGCCGCAGGTCGCTTTGCTCGATCCGATGCCTGCTGACATCGGTACATTCGACGCGCGCGAAGCGATTCTGGCGGCGACCGGACCCGAGTTGGATCTCAATCACTCGATCAAAGGTGCGGCCGGGGTCGCAGTGACGGGCGCGGAGGGGGCTGTCGATCGCATTACCGAAGAGATTCTGCAGTCGGTCGAGGCGGGTGAGACTCTCGTTGTATGGTTCTTCGATCGATCGGGCAGTCTGCAGACACAGCGCAAGGCCGTTAACGCGCGTTTTGCGCGTGTCTATGAAGAGTTGGGCGCAATTGAAGCGAGTGGCAACGAGGCGTTTCGCCGACACGTGGACAAGCCCTTGTTGACATCGGTTGTGACCTTCGGCGCCAAGGTGGGTTTTCCCATCAAGCAGCCAACCGACGATTTAAAAGTCATTCAGGAGGCCGTCGGCAAGATCGAGTTAGACGAGAGTGGCGACGAGCGAGTGTTTACTGCGATTCGTGAAGCGGTGCAGCGATATCGCAAGTACCGTACAGAGGAACATCGCAATCTGATGTTCATCGTCTTCACGGATGAAGCAGGGAACGATCAAGAAGCTCTTGATGCGACTGTTGACCTCTGCCGCCGATTTGCTATTTCCGTTTACGTCGTGGGAGTGCCGGCGCCCTTCGGTCGCCGCGAAACGCTTGTCAAATGGGTGGACCCCGACCCGAAGTACGATCAGACTCCGCAGTTTGGCCAAGTTGAGCAAGGTCCGGAATCGCTGTTGCCCGAGCGTATTCAACTGCCGCTGATCGGCGTCCGAGAGTCGGAGTCGCCGATTGATTCCGGGTTCGGACCGTTTGCACTGACGCGGTTGTGTTTCGAAACGGGCGGCATTTACTTTACCGTTCACCCTAATCGCAACACCAAGCGTCGAGTTTCATTGGGGGAGACGGAGAAC
Organism: Planctomycetales bacterium; assembly: GCA_020426755.1. Classification (GTDB taxonomy): domain Bacteria; phylum Planctomycetota; class Planctomycetia; order Pirellulales; family Pirellulaceae; genus JAGQPK01. Next base: position 1,727 of record JAGQPK010000439.1, on the reverse strand, counting down.
TACGCGGCTTACTTCACCGCCTTCTTCGACCCCGAAGTGATGAAGCGGTATCGACCGGAGTATGTCTCAAGCAAAGAGTATCGACGGCAGGCGACCGACAGTCGGATGCGGAGCGCTCTGCTCCGGGCCGCCGAGTACTCCGCGATCGGTATTCTAGAGCAGCCGCGTCGTCGCTTTGTCGTACGCAGCGAGGCCGCGTTTGCGAATGATCTGACTGAAGCTCAGAAAGCGGCGGCAAAGTTGGAGGAACCGCTGAGGAACCTGCTGCAGATCTTGCAAGATGGCGAATCCGATCGTCGCAAGGAAATTGTGCCGCGTTGGCAAGCTGGCTATGACTTGGCCATCGGCCGAGTGCTGGCCAACAAGGTGCGCACCGAGGGCTACAACACGGCGTTGGCCAAGGCGAAGCGCGGCTTGAAATTCACTGACGGTAAGAATAACACTTGGCAACTTGTGGGCGACGCAGAGATTTCTGGCGGCAGTCGCCTGGACCAAGAAGGCCAGTTGGCCAGGCAGTATCTGGAACGTGTCGTCCACGATCATCCCGAAACGCCTTGGGCGTGGCTCGCCTCGCGCGAACTCGATCAGCCACTAGGATGGCAGTGGCGCGAGGAATTCACTCAGGTCGATCCACCGAGAAACCAGGTCGCGGCTAACAATAACAATCCGAATCCTGCACCGCAGGATGATCAGCCACGTAAGCTCAAGCCACCTGCACCGAGACGCCCTCCGCCCAAGTTGTAAGGCGACCATGCGCGCCGATTTCCGAATGACGATTGCTGAGATCGAGCTTCGCAAATTCGCCGAAAAGCGCCAGCCGCGGTTCTCGCCAGATTCGGACTTGCTTCCGAAGATGGGTTTCGAATTTCGGAATGAGAAATGAACTTTGGTTTTCGACCTGCAACATTCACAGTTCCGCGATCGTGATGCGGAACTCGACACGCGGAACTATTATGACGAACTGATGACGCTGGCGTCGCGAGCGAAGTCTTCTGCGACGTCATATGGATAGAATTGGCGAGCAATGCGATTGCCGAGCACATTAAGAAACTGTGCGCGGAACGCTCGCTCGGACATATCCGTCGTGTGGGCGCTCATGTTTTCCGGATATTGAATTTGATTCGGCGAGTAAGCGAAGACTTCTTTGCCGCCGCTGGTCATATCGTAGACCACCATGCTGATATCGGCGCGGCCCTTATACAACGTTTTGCCGTCGTGCAGGCTGAAGCCGTCAAGATCGATGGCGACGACCGTCTCTGCGTTAACACCGCGACCTACCGCGAGAAAGTCGACGTAATCCCAGTCGTTTCGATCGATCCATTGTTCGATCTTTTGCTGGTCGATGACCGTCACGTCTTCCACGTTGGCTTTCACCAGCTTACCCACCGTGCGTGCCAGGGACGAGGCGGCTCCGGCTGGGCCGAATGCCTCAGAATTTGAGACGCACACGACGGCGATTCGCTTCCCTTCCAGGCCGGTGAAGTTGGCGGGAACGGTATTGCCACGGGCGACATTGACCAGATTTGCGATGGCACCAACGCAGCCAGGAGCGGTGACGAAAGTCAACAGCAATAGCAGTCCGACGCCCCAACGAAAGCGAGCAGATCGAGACTTCACGACAAAATGCTGACAATCCATGTCAGTAGCTCCTTGTCCAACGGCCAGCGCCACACGGTCGCGAATAGCGCGAACGCTCTACGCAATCTACAGCGTGGTCGCTCTTGGCC
>JAGQPK010000438.1 GCA_020426755.1 Planctomycetales bacterium | reverse complement strand
CCAAAATCGTAACCACATCACTGACGATTAGTTCGGGTGGTTCCGGCGGTGTTTTCGGTCCTTCGATGGTGGTCGGTGGCTGCGTTGGTGCGGCCTTCGGATTGGTCATGCACGAAGTGTGGCCGGACGTCGTCACTCAACCCGAATCGTACGGTCTGGTGGGCATGGCCGGCTTCTTCTCGGGAGCGGCTCATGCGCCGATATCGACGATCATCATGGTTTCCGAGATGACGGGCGACTACTCGTTGCTACTACCGACGATGTTCTGTTCGACGTTGTGCTTCGTGCTCTGTCGTCGCTGGAAGTTGTATACGAAGCAGGTGCCTACGCGACTGGAATCCGGCGCGCATCGCGGCGACTTCATCGTGGATCTGCTGGAAGGCATCAAAGTCGAAGAGGTTTACCGCCATCTCGACGGCCGCATGGTGATGATTCCCGAGTCCATGCCGCTGAAGACGATCCTGCAGAAAATCTCCACGACGCAGCAGCATTACTTCCCCGTCGTCGATGGAGAAAGCCGCATGGTCGGCATCTTCTCGGCAGAAGATGTACGCTCCTACCTGTTCAACGATGAGATCTGGACGCTGGCCGTTGCCAACGACATCATGGTCCCCAACGTCATCACGGTGACGCCCCAGAGCGACCTGAACACGGCCCTCAAACGCTTTACCGCGCGAAACATCGACGAGCTACCCGTCGTCGCCGCGGACAATCCGAGCAAGCTAATCGGCATGCTCCGCCGTAAAGAAGTGATCGCCTTCTACAACCGCCGACTGGTGGAACACAAACAGATGGAAGCGTGAGAAAAGAAAATCGAATGTTGAATTCAAGAATTCGAGTCGACTGAGTTCTTTTCACGTCATCCGCCCCTTTCGCCGTCAATGAGTCTCGCATCTAGGGCTTTCGTAGGCCCACGGCTTCTCGCATCGCGATTTGGTCGGGATCGTTCATGCACAGCACGTGAATCGTCGCTCGTCCAGTCGCGGTTTTACCTTCAACTCGAAATCCGTGAAAGCAGAAGTGGCTGTGCCAAGACTGTTGTCGCGGATGGAATAACGAAATGACTTGTCCTGTTGTCGGATCAATGCCAGAGAGATTTGACCCTTTGTGCAGATTACAGTTGCGACAGGCAAGTGCAAGATTCGATTGAGCATCGTCACCGCCATGCTTGAGCGGAACGATATGCTCGACATGAAACGAGTGGTACGCCGATGCTTCCGGAAAAAGGCAGTACTCGCAACGATCTAACGCACGTTTGCGGACGAAGGCTCTCACCCTGGCGTCCATTAGGATTCGAATTCGTCCAAGAGTTTGCGGGCCTTTGCTTGGAGAACTGTCATCAGATTACCCGCACGAACATGTGCCGAGTAAAGCGCCTGTTCGTCGTCTGTCAATTGTCCTTCATTAGCCTTTCGTCCCAACTCATCAAGAAGAGCCAGCGTCTGCGTATCGGGTTTCAAGGCGGCGATATGCCGAGCCTCGTCGATCGTCAAAGACCGTGAGAGCGGTTCAAGCGCTTGGTTGAGGACGGAGATTTCGGTGTATGGTGACATGTCCAGATTGTAAGCTTCGCTTGGCAAGGCTGGCAACCGTTTTCCAGTAGAAACGAGCCTGGCTGTTGCACAACATATTGACGGCGAAGGACACGAAGTCGGGCCGCTTATCTACAAGCGTCCTCACCGTGTTTCTTCGCTTCATTCACTTGTTTCGCGTTTAACCAACCTATCCGCGGAGATTTCGTGGTCAAACCTCCGACAGCGGTTGGGACGCGTCGCCGAACTTGTCCAGCTTAATGCCGCACTTCTCCATCATCGACAGATACAAGCGGCACATTTGACGTTCTGGTTGGTCGGAGTAATCGAGCACTCGGCCGCCCTCGATCTGGCCGCCGCCACCGCCGACCATCACCACCGGTAGTTGATCGGCGTTGTGGTTCCCCGTCATCATGCTCGACAAAAACAGCAACATTGAATTGTCGAGCGCCGTGCGCTCTCCTTCTTGGATTTTGTCGAGTCGCGATGCGATGTACCCAAGCTGCTGGGTGAAGAACTGGTTGACCTTAAGCCAATCCGCGGTGTCCGAGTGCGACAGTAGATGATGAATCATGTAGTCCACGCCCAGGTGCGGAAAGCGTAACGAACTGTGGTCGTTGTTCAGTTTCAACGTGCACACGCGTGTCGTGTCCGTTTGGAAACCGAGCACCAGGATGTCGCACATCAAACGCATGTGATCGGCAATATCCTGTGGGATGCCTTCCGGCGGGCGCGGCACGTCCGGTTTATCGAGCGTTGGTCGCCAGCCTTGTAGTTCGCCTTGCTGTCCGGCTCGTTCGATGCGGCGTTCGACTTCACGTACGGATTCCAAGTACTCGTCTAGCTTGCGTTGATCGGCCTGGCTAACAAAACGGCGGAAGTCTTGCGCATCCTCCAGCACGGAATCGAGCACACTTTTATCGCCGCGTTCGGCACCGTCTTTGAACAGTTGGTCGAAAGCCAGGGCTGGGTATAGCTCAAGCGGCGTCGGAGTGGTCGGCGAACTCCAGGAAATGTGCGAGCTGTACAACATCGAGTAGTTCTTGTGCACCGACGGATTGGCTTTTTCGCAGCCGAGTACCAAGCTAGGCACCTTCGTCGAACCACCATGCGTTTGGGCAATCACTTGATCGAAGCTTGTGCCCGAGCGAATATCGCCGCCGGAGGCCAGCGGCGCACCGGACAACAAGTTGCCGGTTTGCGAACTATGGATGTTGCCCTTGAGTGCTTCTGCGTTGTAGAGCCCACGAATGAACAACAGTTTCTCGCGGTGGTCGTGCAACGGCGCGAGTACTTGGCCCAATTCAAGCTGACTGCCTTCACCCTTCGCCCACCATTCGCGGCTATGAAAGCCGTTGCCGGCAAACAACACGGCGACGCGGACCGGCGCGTCGTTGGCTTCAGTCGAAACAGCCGCATCGCCCCACACGGTGCGCGATTCGAGCCAAGGTAGCGCCATGGTGACACCGACGCCGCGCAGGAAGGTTCGACGGGATAAGTGAGCAGATTTCATGGCTTTCCTTACTCCACTGTGAGTTGTCGCTGGCCGCGAATTTCGCGAAACTGTCGACTGGAAACGATTGTGCGTACGGCGACCGAAAAACGAAAGTCGTTAGCCGCGAGGTTGGCTTGCATTGTATCGAGTAGCGGTTCGTCTGAGAGCTGTAATCCTCGGCCGAGTGCGTACCCCAGCAGTTTGCGGCAGAACTGACGAACAACGACGTCCCGCTTCTGATTCAGTAGATAGTCACGCAAACCATCCGTGCCATCGAAGCTTGTGCCATCCTTCAATTTAACTTGCGTAAGGATCTCGCGATTCGCCAAGTCGCGTTCGCGGTGTCGGCCGATTGCGTCGAAGGATTCAAGTGCAAAACCGAATGCGTCAATGCGTTCGTGACAATGTGCACAGCGCGCGTCCGAACTGTGTTTCTCGACAAGCTGACGCACGGTCAACCCTGCCGTATCGGTTTCGTCTTCTGGCAAACGCGGTACATCCTTCGGCGGCTTGGGAAGCTTGTCACCGAGCAGGACTTCCGCTACCCAGTTTCCTCGTAAAATCGGACTTGTACGCGATGCTCCCGACTGTTTGGCTAGAATTGAGGCCATCCCCAGAATCCCGCCACGATTGTATTGTCGAACCTGCTCGACACGTCGCCACTCGTTGCCCGTGACATTGGGAATCGCATAGTGTTGCGATAGCTTCTCGTTCAAGTAGGCATGATCCGCATCCAGAATCGACAGGATGGAACGATCGTGTTGGAACAGATCCTGGAAGAAGTGAACGGCTTCTGCATGCATGTCCGATCGCAATTCGCCAAACTCGGGAAAGTGCTGTTCGCTCTTCTCGTCCAGTGATTCAAAATCATAGATGTGAAGCCACTGGCAGGCGAATTCGCGCGCCAGTCGTTCGACTTTGGGATCTTGCAGCATGCGCGATGCCTGTGTCTCGAGCGAATTGATGCTCGATGAAAGCTGCTGTTGTTGGGCCGACTGTGCCAATTTGTTGTCAGAAACAGACGACCAGAGGAAGTAGCTAAGCCGATTCGCCAGTTCCCAGTCGTCGACGGCGGCGGCATGATCTAGGTCGGGTGTTTTTTCAAGTCGATACAAGAATACGGGCGAAGCGAGAATCCGAGCGACGAGCAAGCGGATGGCTGCGGCGTGTGGGAGTTCTTCCGCTCGCAAACGTGTGTACAAGTCACGTAACTCGACTACTTGCCGTTGTGTCAGCGGGTGGCGGTAGGCTCCCTCTGCAAATTCGATGACCCAATCAAGTTGAACCGATTCGGCGGTCACCAAATCCTGCCGCAACTCTGCGGCCAGTTGTTTAATCGGTTCGCGATAGGGTTCGAACAAGCGCGGGTCACTATCCTGCGTCGCATACTCCATCAGCTGAGCAAAGGCGTCGACTTGTGCAAACGCGTCTTGGCTGACGAAGTGCAGGTCGCGCCACAGGCGATCGAGATCGGCTCGCTCGACATCATCCAGCATCAAGCGTTGCAGCGAATCGTCTTCACGATGGAAGAGCGTGAGTGTGACGACTTCGTCCACAGGCACGATCTTCGTGTAACAGAGTGCCAGGGGGAACAGGTCTCGCATCTGCGCGAATGCTGCCTGCCAACGCTCTTGTACGGTTGGTGAATCAGCAATCAGGACCGGCAGATCTGCTCGCAACGATTCCAAGTCGGGCGTGGCAGTTCCGACAATGACGTCGACCTGTACGCTTCCAGCTTTCGCATCCATGCCGCTGTTGATTTTGGCGGAGGTGACAAGTTCGGCGTTCTCGAGCAACACGGCGGGAATTTCCACGCTACGCACGGAAGGCGCGGTTACGAGCCAGTCTTTGTCTCTGTCCACTGCATTTTCAGTTGCGTCGCCCGCAGGCAACGCACCGGTCAACACCAATCCGTTAAGCTGTCGTAGCAACTGCGTATTTGGATCTTCCTTGGCCAATGGTGTCTGCTGCAGTTGCGATTCGTGCAATTGCCCGGACAAGCGTTGCGCCAATTCGCTGCGTTGTTCTGACGTGGTCGCCGCTTGCCACTCTGCCAACAGCGAGCCACGCGGGATGAGTTCGGGGCGGCTCTGGTCATC
>JAGQPK010000437.1 GCA_020426755.1 Planctomycetales bacterium | reverse complement strand
GTCAGATGATCCAGCCTATTTAGGTAAACTCCATCATTTTCAGATTTCACGAGTCATCGGCCAAGGTGGCATGGGCATCGTTCTCGAAGCGTTCGACACCCATTTGCATCGCACAGTGGCGCTCAAAGTCCTTAATCCGCAGTATCAATCTCATGACGTGGCGAGGCAACGGTTCTGTCGGGAAGGCCGCGCCGCTGCGGCAATTTCCCACGAACACGTCGTGCCGATGTACCAAGTCGCCAAGGCCGCCGAAGGGGAAGTTGCTTATTTGGTGATGCAGCTAATCGAAGGGGATACGCTCGAAGATAGGTTGAGCAATGGACAGCCTCTTCCACCCAACGAAGTGGCACGTATTGGGATGCAGATTGCGGCCGGACTGTCCGCGGCTCACAAACGCGAGATGGTGCACCGGGATATCAAGCCCGGCAATGTCTTGATCGAAGCGGATACCAATCGCGTGAAGCTAACGGATTTTGGACTTGCGCGTGCCGCCGACGACGTCAAGTTGACCAAAACGGGCATGGTCACCGGAACGCCACTTTATATGTCGCCGGAACAAACACTTGGCGAAACCGCCGACGAGCGAAGCGATCTCTTTTCGCTTGGCGTTGTCATGTACGAAATGGCAACTGGTCAAGCCCCGTTTCAAGCCCCATCTGCCATTGGCGTGATGCAGAACATTACGAAGCTGACACCTGACGCGCCGCATAAAGTCAACCGCGACATCAGCCGACCACTTTCCGACTTGATCATGTCACTCCTGGCGAAAAAGCCGGAGGATCGCCCAGAGTCTGCATCTGCCGTCGCAACGGCTCTCGCGTCGATCGTCAGCGAGTACGGTCCAATCTCACCTCTACAAGTTCCTGCAGTGGCTGCCACTGAAGTTAAGAAACTCTCCGGTAGCTATCGTCGCAACGAACGCCGCTGGGTACTGGCCGCTTGGCTGGCTGGCGCGATCGGGTTGCTCTCGTTGGCTGTTACATTCTTCCACAAGAATGGTGCTGACAGTGGCGACTCATTTCCTGCCGTCGTGCTCCCCGACAACCCGGGCACCGTGTGGTCGATTGACTTCACGCCGGATGGCAAAAACATCGCCGCGGCAATTGAAGATGGCAGCATCCGGATTTGGGATGTTGACGAACAAACGTTGCTCAAGAGTTTCAATGCGCATCGAGGAATCGCTTGGATGGTCGTTTACCATCCGACCCGGCCGCTGCTGATGTCCAGTGGTGACGACGGCGCCGTGCGGCTCTGGAATTCCGACTCGTATGATCTTGTCAAAGAATGGAAGATGGATGACTCGGTGCGCGGCGTCGCTTTCTCTCCCGACGGTACCAAGATCGCGGCAGGCGACCGCGCGGGCGAACTGCGGGTCTTCGATATTGAAAGTCGCGAAGAACTTGCGACAACCAACTACGATGCAGCCATTATGGGAATTGACTATTCCACGGATGGGAAATTGATCGCCAGTGTTGGCAGCGACAAGCTTGTTCGACTGTTCGATTCAAAGACCTTGGCCGAACGAAACGTGATGAGTGGACATACGGGGCCGGTCTACAATGTCAAGTTCAATAGCGAAGGCCCTCTCGTTGCATCCGTTGGTTGGAATAAGAACATTCATGTCTGGAACGCACAAACCGGCAAGGAAGCGATGAGTCTGAAAGGCAGCGAAGGCGACATTTGGGGTGTCGCTTTCTGCAGCAGCAATCGACATCTCATAACAGGTGAGCAACAGGGCGCGACACGAGTCTGGGATCTAACAACGGGCGAAGTCATCGCGACATTGCGGGGTCACACATCTTCAGTCCACAACGTGACACTCGATCCAACCGCTCACCGAATTGCCACAAGCAGTCGCGACGGCACGATTCGCGTTTGGGACATGAGCAGTCTGGTCGACAATTCTGCGAAATAGTGAGTGACTTCACTTTTTACTCTACTTCGACTCAGTTGGGACGACCTTTCGCAATTGAACGTCGCAGGGAGTGTGAACTGGCGGAGTTGATCAGGATGGCGAGAGTGCTATACGTGTCAATACAATGACCGACCAAAGGAATGACGGTTAGTCCAGCGTTGGCAGGAATCGGGGTAGAAACAGCGGCAGGTCCAACCAGGTTGGACCGTCTTGGTTTCGTGCCGATAAAAGCACATCGCGAACGTTATTAATGACGGCGGCTGTGCTGTTCGCCTGTCATCGAACCCGCGCCGAGTACTCTCGATCATCAGGCGCGAAGGCCGCTATTGCTGTCGCAAGTGTGGTGCAGCAAATATGGTTGGAACAGTACCCGTTCCCCGAGCGGCAACTGCGCTGCCGCCCCAAGTGACCGGCTCGGCCGAGGGGCGTCGTCACACGAACAGTACAAATCGCAAAATACTAGCAACTCGAATCTGGGCATCAAGTCGCCGAGATCCGGTGTACTAAACTTGCGAGCTTTCCATCAGCCACTCGTGACGTTGTGTAACTAATGCCACAATCTTGCCACCGATCCGTGTGCATTTCCGCTTAGGCCAAGTTGATGGTTCAGTGAGGCAAAGCTACGGGAACCACGCCACATTTAGTACCAACGCCCACTCAACGAGAAGACGTAACAACACAGTCGTTTTTGAAAATGAACGAGCAGACGAAACTTCAGCACGAGAACACTGTCCTTTGGATTGCGGTTAGCTTTGCCGTGAGTGGGGCGGTACATGCGATTGGCCTGATTGCTGGTCAGTACATCGCGGAATGGAGATGGTCGCACCCACCCTTTCATTCCTTCGTGGAGACATTGGGGGCATGCATCGGGATGGCCGTGGCTGGGCTACTGCTCATGATGCACCGCACCGAACGTGGGACGAGCTTCAATGTTGCACTGGCTTTCGGCTTGATCGCGATGTCACTGCTGGACGCGTGTCATGCGTTCGTGCAAGTCGGTGAGTCTTTTGTGTGGCTCCATTCTGTTGCCACGTGCGCCGGGGGACTACTATTTGCCCAGGTGTGCCTACCGCGTCGATTCGGTCAGCATTCGGTCGCCATCGCCGGTACGGTGTGCCTTTTGATGGTCGGGGCCGGGTGCGTGACGTTCCTGGTTCCCGATGTTGTGCCCAGGATGGTGGACGGCGGAGCGTTTACAATCCCCGCGAAAGCACTGAACATGGGTGGCGGCGTCCTGATGGTGTTCGCTGCGGCGAGACTGACGGCCTCGTACCATCTCAATTTCAATCGCGATGATCTCATCTTCGCGGTACATTGCCTGCTGTTCGGTGGTGCCGCGATCATGTTCGAACAGTCTCAGCTCTGGGACTTTTCGTGGTGGTGGTGGCACCTCCTTCGCCTAATGGCCTACTTTGTTGCACTTGGTTTCGCCATGCAGTCAATGTTAGGTATCCAAGCCGAACTCGTGCGACATCGAGACTATCTCGAATCCGCGTTCTCGCAGGCAAACGAAAGGGCATCGGACTTATCTCGGCGCTTCAACGCGCTGGAAAAGGCGATCGACCACCATGCGATTTGTTCTATTACGGACAAGAGCGGGAACATTCTCGACGTCAACGAAGGCTTTTGTCTCGTCAGCGGCCTCAACCGAGACGAGATAATCGGCAAGAACTATCGTGCACTCAACTCAGGACAGCACCCCCGAGAGTTTTGGCGAACGATGTGGAAGACGATCTCCTCCGGTAAAGTCTGGAAAGGAGAAATCTGCAATCGCGCGAAGGATGGAACGCTCTACTGGGCGGCTTCTACCATCATTCCTGTGATGGACGACAATGGCGGCATCGAGCAGTACATGTCGCTCCGCTTTGACATCACTAAACAGAAAGATGCGGAGCGATTGCTTCAGGATGCCATGCGTGAGCTGACTGAACGGACGGCCTACGCCAATATCTTGGCCTCCTTGGCAGAGAAAGCCAACGTTGCCAAGAGCGAGTTCCTCGCAAACATGAGCCACGAAATCCGTACGCCGATGACGGCGATTCTTGGATACACTGATATCCTTTTGCACGAAGAGGATGCTGACAAAACGCCGCCTCGCCGGCTGCATGCGTTGCAAACCATTCAGCGGAACGGAAAACACTTGCTTGCAATCATCAATGACATTTTGGACTTATCAAAGATCGAAGCTGGCAAGATGGAGATAGAGCAAGTTGATACTTCTCCGATCGAGATCGTGCAGGACGTGATCGCCCTAATGCAAGCCCGCGCTGACGACAAGAGTCTAGAGCTTCGGGCAGTCTGGCAGGGCAAGATACCGACGCAGATACAAAGCGATCCCCTCCGATTGCAGCAGTGCCTGATCAACTTTGTCGGAAACGCCATTAAGTTTACAGAACAGGGCAGTGTTACGATCGAAGTGACTTTTGACGGATCGAATCCCACGAATTCGCGACTCAACTTCGCCGTGATCGACACAGGTATTGGCATGACGGACGAACAGGCGTCGCAGTTGTTCCAGTCCTTTTCGCAAGCCGACGCCTCGACCACACGCAAGTTTGGCGGAACCGGCTTGGGGCTCGCCATCACGAAGCGTCTGGCTGAGCTGATGGGAGGCGATGTAACAATGCATTCCGAACCTGGTGTTGGCAGTACTTTTTCAATTTCGGTCGCGACGGGGCCGCTGACCGATTTGCGATTTGTCGATCCAAACTCAGAAATGAAGCGTCCTGACATCGAGTTGACAAGAAGCGAGACGCCAATAACTAGTCTCGCAGAAGCGGAACTGACCGGCTGTCGCATATTACTCGCAGAGGATGGACCCGACAATCAACGACTGATCTCGTTCTTGTTGATCAGAGCAGGCGCCGAAGTCAAGGTCGTTGAGAACGGACGACTCGCCGTAGAACAACTCACTGCTGACCAAACCGTAGATGGAGATCTCACGGATGCGGCACCGTTCGACGTCGTGCTCATGGATATGCAGATGCCCGAGATGGATGGATATACGGCTGCCAGCGTGCTCAGAGACAAAGGTTGTCAAGTGCCAATCATTGCGTTGACCGCTCATGCAATGGCCAGTGAACGGCAAAAATGCCTGGAGGCCGGCTGCGACGACTATGCTTCGAAGCCTATCGATCGAGTCAAACTCTGCTCCCAAGTCCGACGCTTGTGGCGAGCGCAAAACGTTGCGTTGAATTCTACTCACCTGCGATAAGACGTTGCGAGCG